>CAYGTA010000128.1:3320-11187 GCA_964352605.1 uncultured bacterium
AAGGAGTCTTGCTTGTGGCTAGTAAAGCCTCACCTTCTAAAAATAAATTGACTTGGCAATTAACTGAAAAGCATCGTGAAGCTATTGCAGGATATCTATTTATTTTACCTATTTATTTCGGTTTTATTGTTTTCATCTTAGGCCCAATCTTTGGGGCCGCAGGCATAAGCCTAACCAAATTTGACATCCTTGATGGTAGTGAATTTATTGGCTTTAAGAACTATCTCACAATGCTCAGCGATTCACGTCTTCGCACGGTTTATGGAAATACTATCGTCTTTACTGTTTTTGCTGTTACGCTTAACGCTAGTATTGGCCTGCTACTAGCCGTTCTTCTTAATCGACGTTTACCTGCTATAGTTCGTAACCTCTACCGTTCTATTTTCTTCTTCCCGTTGCTGGTTGCCCATACCTATATTGCTGTCATCTGGCAATATCTTTATCAAAAAGATACAGGTATTATCAACTACTACTTAGGTTTTATTGGTATTGATCCAATTCCATGGCTTAGCAGTATTCAGTGGGTTATGCCCTCTATAATCATCATGGATGTTTGGAAAAATGTAGGCTTTGCAATGCTCATTTTTCTGGCAGGGCTTCAAAACATCCCAAAAGTTTATTATGAGGCAGCCGAAATTGACGGAGCTAATGAGTGGAAAAGGTTTTCCAGAATCACTCTGCCATTGCTAAGCCCTACTATCTTTTTTATTTTAATTATTTTCATGATTGGTGCTTTACAAGTTTTTGACACCATCATTGTCTTAACTAATGGTGGCCCAGGTGATTCGAGCCGCAGTATTGTGATGTATATATATGAGTTGGCTTTCCAACGATTTGATATGGGCTACGCTTCTGCGATTTCAATGACGCTCTTTGTGATTATTATGATTCTTACACTTATTCAGTTCAGTCTTAGTCGCCGCTGGGTGCACTATGAATAAATTTTAGACGTGGCACATAAACTCCACACTCAACCCAGAATGAAATTAAATTGGGCAAATATTACGGTACTACTACTTCTTAGTCTTGGCGCAATTTTAATGCTTATGCCTCTCTTGTGGATGTTCTCAACATCACTTAGGCCAAGTTCAGACTCATTTAAGTTGCCCCCTGCTTGGCTACCTACAAAGTTTCAAATTGAAAATTATGGAGCAGTCTTTCAATCCAATGTTCCTTTTTGGGCCCTAGCGTTTAATACCCTAAAAATCACTTTAGCTGTCACTTTAGGTCAACTGCTTATTTGTTCCATGGCGGGATTTGCTTTTGCACGGTTAAGGTTTCCAGCTCGCAATTTTCTCTTTGGCTTGTTATTAGCATCTTTAATGGTCCCTCAACAAGTCACTGTTATTCCAATCTTTTTAATAATGCGTAGACTAGGGTTGATTGATACACATCTTGCGGTGATACTACCTGCACTCGTGAGTGCTTTTGGTGTGTTTTTAATGCGACAATTCTTTTTATCTTTGCCTCAAGAACTGCTAGATGCCGCCAAAATTGATGGTGCTGGTCCTTTAACTAGTTTTCTTCGCATTGCATTACCGTTAGCAGCACCAGCTCTAGCAGCGCTAGGCATAATTACCTTTAATGCAACCTGGAACGCTTACTTCTACCCACTTATCTTTTTGAGCTCTTGGGAAAAAATGACCTTACCTCAAGGTATTGCGCTCTTACAAGGCTATATGCAATCCGGTAACCCTTCCGTCATTATGGCAGGTGTAACAATGGCAATTTTGCCTGTTTTCATCGCATTCCTTTTTGCTCAAAAGTGGATTGTGGAAGCCTTTGCTCAAACAGGTATTAAATAAGGAGCTATCATGAAAGGGAATAATATTCGAACCTTCGACGCCTCCGCTACGGCAGTTGCATTTCCCTTAGGAGGCATAGGTACAGGAAATGTTTCCTTAGGTGCTAGAGGCGATTTACGTGACTGGGAAATATTTAATAATCCTGCTAAGGGGAATACCCTACCCAATACTTTTTTTGCCATTAGATTAGAACCTGAAGGGGAAAAAGCTCAGACTCGGGTCTTAGAGGGTCCACTTTCTGCACCGCATATAGTTTCACATGGCTACCATCCTGTAACCAGTGCTGGCCTGCCTAGATTTGCTGAAACAAAATTTAAAGGTGAGTATCCTTTTGCTAACATTGAGTTTAAGGATCCTACGATGCCTGCTGATATTAGCCTCGAGGCCTTTACTCCACTTATCCCCTTAAATCCTGAAGATTCAGGCATTCCCTGTGCTATTTTGACTTACACTGTGCGAAATAGCTCTAAAAAACCAATGAAGCTTTCGCTAGTTGGTTCATTAATCAATCCCGTTGGCGGAGTTCAATTAAATCAATACCACTTTGTTGACCCAAGTCAAAAAGGAAAGAGTATTAATGAATTTAGAGATTCCAAAGATCTTCGTGGGTTGTATCTACATGCTGAAGGCATTGCCGAAAACGACTTGGATTTCGGCAGCGTAAGTCTTGTTACTAATCACCCTAAGGTTACGGTAAAACCAGCATGGCAACGAGGGGCTTGGTTTGATTTTTTACGTGAATTTTGGAATGACTTTTCTTCAGATGGTCAACTAGACGCTTTAGAATACACAGATTTACCAAAGGATGGAAACCCTGATACCGGTTCTTTGGGTCTGCTAGATACACTCGAGCCTAATGAAGAAAAAACCTACCGTTTTGTCTTGGCATGGCACTTCCCAAACCGGTTAAATAGTTGGCAACGCAGCTCAGAAAATATTACTCGTAATAACTACGCAAAACGTTTTGATAGTGCTTGGTCTGTTGCTGAGTATGTGGTTGCAAACTTTGAACGCCTTCGGGCAGAAACAGGAATTTTTCATCAGGCGCTCTTTAGCACCAGCCTTCCATCCTATGTTATCGACGCACTCTCAGCTAACATTGTGCCACTGCGAAGTCATACTTGCTTCTGGCTAGAGGATGGTTCCTTTTATGGCTGGGAGGGTTGCTTTGATGATTTTGGTTGTTGCGCGGGAACCTGCACTCATGTCTGGAGTTATGCCCAAACGCTTGCTTATCTTTTTCCGTCACTCGAGCGCAGAATGCGAGAAATAGAGTTTCTGACAGAAACAGAAGATGATGGCTATATGACTTTTCGAACCTTTAAGCCGTTTGGTGAAAGCTTCACGTGGCAGTGGGGTGAGCAAAAACCCGAGGCAGCAGTTGATGGGCAAATGGGCTGCATTCTTCGTGTATACCGCGAGTGGCTTCTGTGTGGTGATAACGATTGGCTTGTCAAGCTATGGCCTGCCGTAAAACGTGCATTGGCATTTGCACCGAAACAGTGGGACGGCGATGATGATGGAGTGCTGGATGGACGGCAACACAATACTTACGATATCGAGTTTTATGGACCTAACCCTCTAAGTATGATCTATTACCTTGCTGCACTTCGAGCTGCAGAAGAGATGGCAAAGGTACTAGGGGAAGAGGACACTGCTCGAACGTTTCATGACGCTTTTGAAATGGGCAGTCGTAAAACAGATGCGATGCTTTTTAACGGTGAGTACTATATTCAAAAGCTCGAAGATGTCAATGCCCATCACTATCAGCATGGTGATGGATGTCTTTCAGATCAGCTACTTGGGCAACTTCATGGACGCATACTTGGATTAGGGGATCTTTTACCTAGAAAACACACTGAAAGCACCTTAAAAGCAATTTTTGATTACAATTTCTGCCTTGATTTCACTAATCATGTAAACCCGCAACGTACTTACGTGCTTAATGATGAAAAGGGTTTATTGCTTTGTTCCTGGCCTAAAGGCGGTGAACCTGACTACCCTTTTGTGTATTCAGATGAAGTCTGGACAGGCATTGAGTACCAAGTTGCCGCTCATCTTATTTATGAAGGAGGACTTAAAAAAGGTTTGGAAATTATCGAGGCTGTGCGTGAAAGGCACGATGGTGTGCGTCGTAACCCTTGGAACGAAGTTGAGTGCGGTCATCACTATGCCAGAAGCATGGCAAGTTGGGCAATCTTGTTAGCTGCTAGCGGTTTTCAGGCCAATATGAACGAAGGTATTATGAGTTTTAAGCCTGTACTTGAAGCTTCAACCCAAGCGCAAAGTTTTCAGTGTTTCTGGTCAACCGCAAAGGGATGGGGTACTTATAGTCAGGCCTTGGACTCTAATGGAAACTGGCAACCAAAAGTAGATGTATTGGCGGGTGACATGACAGGAATACGTGTAAATGCCTGTGGTCAAAGATGGGTACTTTGAAGGTGTTTAGCCCCCTCATACAGATTTTGGATTATTTATGACGACGAGACTCTTAATAGTGGGTGGTTTTTTAGGTGCAGGTAAAACAAGCCTTTTACTTAAGGCCGCAGAATTCCTAAATCAACAAGGCTATCGTGTTGGCATAATAAGTAATGACCAAGGTGAGGGTTTGGTCGATACACAGATGGCGCAGGCAAATAGTATTCCTATAACAGAAGTTGCAGGTGGCTGTTTCTGCTGTAAGTTCCCAGACCTACTTAAAGCATTTCAGACTTTAAAGGAGCAAGTACATCCAGATATTGTCTTGGCTGAACCCGTGGGTAGCTGCACTGATTTGATTTCTACAGTACTTAACCCTTTAAGTCGTTATTATCCAGAAGAAGTCTACCTTTCACCCCTAAGTATCTTGATTGATGGTACTCGAGATATAAGGGCTTTTCCCAAACAGGTCCATTACCTAATTGAAAAACAACTTGCTGAGGCTCAAACTATTATTTTAAACAAAACTGACCTCATGACACCGCAACAATATGAGCAAGAATTATCTAAGCTAGAGGACAGCTACCCCCAAACTAGAATTTTCAGCCTATCAGCTCAGACAGGCGCAGGAGTTGCTGAGTGGTTGAACTTTTTATTGGGTCAAGATGACTACAAAGAACAAGAAGGTTTACAGATTGATTATGAGCGTTATGCGCAAGCTGAAGCTGCCTTAGGCTGGTTAAATGCTAAAGGTATGCTTATCGGAGATGAAGCTTTTTCTGCTCAGGCGTGGCTTAAAAAACTTTTAACTATGACAGCTAATTATTTAGAGGATCATAACGCTGAAATTGCTCACTTAAAAGCTCATATAAAAACATCCGACGGTGACTTAAAAGCAAGTATTACAAGCTCAACCCAACTTAGTTGGGATATACAAAGTGAAGCGATAGTAAAGCAAGTCGAGTTCACTATTAATGCAAGAGTAAATGCCATACCGAGTTTGCTTGAACAAGCAGTCATTAAAGGGCTCGAGCATGCAAAGCCTCAAGCAAGCGCTAGATTTTATTTTACACATTTCGAATGCTTTCAGCCTGCACCACCCAAACCAACACATCGGCTAGTACATGCAGCAAATTAGGAGAATCTATGAATGACTACTTTCTTTATAAAGGAAATCGCACAAACCAAATAAGCTTTCCATTAGGTGGCTTGGGTACAGGCTGTATAGGCTTGGCTGGCAATGGCCGACTTATTGACTGGGAAATCTTCAATCGTCCGAACAAAGGTAGTGTGAACGGGTTCTCCCATTTTGCTATCAAGGCTGAGACTGATGAAAAAGTACTAGATGCTCGCATTTTGCAAGGTGACTTGCAGGGCCCATATCATGGTGAATTTCATGCACCTCATTTTCAATCATTTGGCTTTGGACCACGCCGAGAACACCTAACAGGAATGCCGCATTTTGATGAAGTAGATTTTCGTGGTGAATTTCCATTCGCTGACCTTGACTATAAAAGTGAGCACTTTCCTGGTCAGGTTCGACTCAAAGCGTTTAATCCTTTTATTCCTTTAAATGATAAAGATTCTGGCATTCCAGCGGCCTTCTTTGAATTCGAAATTTGTAATACTTCAACTGAAACCTTGACGTACAGTCTAGCTGGCATCTTGAATAACCCCTTCCCTGAAAATGTTCTAAATACTGTCCAGCAAGAGGGTGATAATTATCTTTTAGCAATGACAACTGAGGGTCTTAGCCCTGATGATCCAACTTATGGCTCTTTAACCCTTGCTACAGACGCGTCAGACGTGAGTTGGCAGCATTACTGGTTTCGCGGGGCATGGTTTGATAGTTTAGAGGTTTACTGGCGTGACTTAAACTCCCATGGTAAATTTAAAGATCGCAACTATGATGCAGAAGAGACGCGTGAAGTTGCTGCTGGTTACAAAGGTAATAACGAAGGGCTTCTCGCAGCACATCTAAAGCTTGCACCTGGTGAAACGGGAACCGTTCGCTTTGTTATGAGTTGGAGCTTTCCAACATGTGAAAACTACTGGAATGAAGCTGCTAAAGACGCTGCTAAAAAAGCTGGCTTAAAGCCTACCTGGAAAAATTACTATGCAACGCTTTGGGAAAATTCAAACGAAAGTGCAGTTTACGCACTGACAAATTGGGATCGACTTAACGGCGAAACTAAATTATTTAAAGACACTCTTTTTTCTTCAAGTTTACCACCAATCTCACTTGACGCAATCTCAGCAAATATCTCTATCCTAAAGACACCTACAGCAATGCGGCTAGAAGACGGGACATTTTATGGTTGGGAAGGTCTGCATGTTGATGCAGGCTGTTGCGAAGGATCTTGCACCCATGTCTGGAATTACGCCCAAGCACTCCCTTTTCTCTTTCCAAAACTCGAGCGATCTATTCGTGACTCTGATTATAAATATAATTTGCGTACTGATGGCGGTATGACCTTTCGCATGATGTTGCCTTTAGGAACACCTTCAGAGAGTACAGGTGTTGTCCAGCGCCCCTGCGCGGATGGTCAATTTGGTGGTGTCTTAAAAACCTATCGTGATTGGAAAATATCGGGTGACCATACTTGGATAAAGTCACTTTGGCCGGCCGTAAAAGCCTCGATAGAGTTTGCTTGGCATCCTGACAATGAAGACAAATGGGATCCTGATAAAACGGGTGTGCTGTGGGGTCGTCAACATCACACATTGGATATGGAACTTTTTGAGCCTAACGCTTGGCTTACGGGTTTTTATTTGGGAGCATTAAAAGCCGGGGCTGAAATAGCTGAATATCTAGGTGAATCTGAAACAGCAACCGAATACTTAATTATTTTTAATAAAGGTAAAACTTGGACAGATCAACACCTTTTTAATGGAGAATATTACCAACAGCAAATTGATCTAAAAGATAAACGTTTACTAGAGGTGTTTGATGGCGACTCAGTTGCTCAAGTTGCACATTCTGGTGGGTCAGCCGTTTCATCATATTGGAATAATGAACATAATGAAATGAAGTATCAAATTGCCGAAGGCTGTGTAATTGACCAATTACTGGCCCAGTGGCATGCAAATCTTTATGGTCTTGGAGAAATTTTTGATACTGACCAAGCTAAGACCGCAGTTAGTAGTATCTTTAAGTACAACTTCAAAACGTCTAGCCGAGAAACCTATAACCCATGCCGAATCTATAGCCTAAATGATGAGGGGGGCCTGATTATCTGTACATGGCCTGAAGGTCGCAACCAACCCATGATTCCAATAACTTACGCTCAGGAAACAATGCATGGGTTTGAGTATGCAGCAGCCTCTCTAATGCTACAAAATAGCCTAATCGAAGAAGGCGAAACCGTAATTGCTTCTATACGTAAACGGTATGATGGTGAGCGTCGCAATCCGTGGAACGAAATTGAGTGTGGCAGTAATTATGCAAGATCAATGGCGTCTTATAGCTTACTCTTAGATTATTCAGGCTTTAGTTTTGATATGTCCAAACGACATATTGGATTTTCACCTCTGCAAAATAGTAATAATTTCAACTGCTTTTGGTCATTAGAAACAGCTTGGGGTAGCTTTGAAACTAAAGGCAATAAAAGCAAAATTAAAGTACTTTATGGACAGCTTGAGTT
>CAYGTA010000129.1:0-11129 GCA_964352605.1 uncultured bacterium
TTAGCGAACTTCGCTACCGCTTGCAATATCTCTATCTAGTGCAGATACAGCTAGGTTTCCTTCGCTGTCTTCAGCAGCCATAATCATGCCTTGTGAGAGTATTCCGCGTAGCTTTACGGGCTTTAGGTTTGCTACGATGATGACTTTTTTACCTACGAGTTCTTCGGGTTTGTACCATTCTTTTATGCCTGACACAATGGTGCGTTCTTCGTTTGCCAGCTTCACACTTAAAACAAGTAATTTGTCGGCTTTTGGGTGAGCTTCGCAATTTACAACTTCTGCAACTCTAAACTCGAGTTTTGCAAATTCGTCTATCGTGACTTCTTCTTTGTGTTCCAAGGGGGCTTCCTTTACTTCTAGGCTGGCTTTGAGTTCGTCTAGATCTATGCGTGGGAATAGGGGTATTCCCACTTGAGTTTGGGTTCCTTCGGGTATTAAGTTCCAGTCTTGAGCGCTCCATAAGTTAAAGTTTAGGTCAGCAATGCCGAGTTGCTCGCGGAGTTGCTGCGCTTTGCCAGGAATAACGGGGTCTAGTAATATGCTGGCGCAGCGTAAAGCTTCTAGGCAGGTGTTGAGTACTGTGTCTAGGCGGCTGGCTTGCTCAGGGTCTTTGGCTAACTTGAAAGGCTCAGTATCACTTATGTATTTATTGGCTTTTCTTACCGCTTCAAGTACACTTTCTATGGCTCTGTCAAACTGAATATCTTCAAATTGCTGATTCATTTTTGCAGGCAAATTGGTAAAAGCATCTTTTAAGTCTTGATCAATTGGCTCGAGTGTGCCTGCTTTGGGTACTTTGCCGTCACGATATTTTTTGAGCATGCCTAAAGTTCGGTTTAGTAGATTTCCAAGGTCATTGGCTAGGTCTGAGTTGATGCGTTCAGCTAAGCCAAGTTCACTAAAACTTGCATCTAGACCAAAGCTCATATCTCTTAGTAAGAAGTACCGAAACGCGTCATTGCCGTATTTGTCTTTTAAATCTAAAGGTCTAATGACGTTACCTTTTGACTTGCTCATTTTGCCTTGATCCGTCAGCCAGTAACCATGCACATTTAAGTGTTGATAAATGGGTAATCCTGCTGCTTTTAGCATGGTTGGCCAAAATACTCCGTGTGGTTTTAAGATGTCTTTAGCAATAAAGTGATTCACGTGAGGCCAGTAGTGCTCATCTAGATTTTGGCTTTTGAGTGCTGAGTAGTAATTAATGAGTGCATCAAACCAAACATAAGTCACATGATTTTCATCCCAAGGTAAAGGAATACCCCAAGGCACACGCTCTTTAGGGCGACTAATCGACAAGTCACCAAGCGATTCACGTAAAATACCTAGCACTTCGTTCTTATAGCGCTCAGGCCGAATAAAATCAGGATTTTCTTCAATGTACTCAATTAACCAAGGGCGATACTTCTCCATACGGAAAAAATAATTCTCTTCACTCCGGTACTCGAGTTTTATGTCATGCTGCGGGCACTTGCCGTCTTCGAGTTCTTTGTCTGTGTAGTAGCGTTCGCAACCGACGCAGTAAAGCCCACCATATTCACCGAAGATGATGTCGCCGCTGTCATAGACTTGCTGAAGAATGTCTTGAACAACTTTTTTATGACGCTCTTCTGTTGTGCGTATGAACTCGTCGTATTGAATGCCAAGATCATCCCATGTGCCTTTAAATTTAGCGGCAATCTCATCTGTGTATGCTTGTGGGCTTAAACCTGCTGCGTCAGCTGCTTGTTGTATTTTTTCGCCATGCTCATCTGTTCCTGTTAGAAAGCGAGTGTCATCGCCTTTGAGTCTATGGAATCTTGTGACGATATCTACAAGGGTCGTAGTGTAAGCATGCCCAATGTGGGGTTCTGCGTTTACGTAAAAGATGGGGGTAGTTGCGTAATAAATGTCTTTTGGTTCAGCCATACTTCGTTCTCCTAAAAGCAAAAAAAAGAGGCGCTCTTTGCAAAGCGCCTTGTGAAAGCTAAGTAAATACTTATCTTATACAAGGACTAGGTTGCATCATTCGCCATGTCATAAAAAAAGTATAGCAGAGAATTTCAAAAAAGGAAAATAATTGTCACCACTAAGCTTTGAAAGCTTCATGCTAATTCTTTGCTACGCTCAAGTTGCAGTCCTCCTACAAAAAGACGTTTACCCTCTTCAGCTAATTAGCTACTGTTTTTTACAAAGGACTTTCTACGACTGGTCGCAAAACACAAGACTCAGCAAGACGCAAACTATCTTGTCTTCTTTAGCAATCTTGTGAGTTCTTGCAACTGTAAAGAAAGCTATTCATACAACGCAGTATCATCATAGGGCGTAAGATAATTCGCCATTTTGCTAATCTCTTTTTCTCTAACCCACTCCACTCGAGTTCCTTTTTTGCTTGTTAAAAGTAAACGGTAGCGCTTGGGTTCTTCTGTGGTTATGTCCGCTATGACGTAGCGTTCTTCGTCATACATTACTTCTTCGCCAATGGTAAAAGGTTTAGCCATAATTGTAGTGTATCCTTTTTAGTAAAGCCCTATGGCTTCATTAATTGCATCTCGCATAAAGGTCGTAGCTTGTCTTGCTTGCGCCGCTGTTTGCTCAGGATTATCAAAATAGGTTAAGCCGCGACTCGAGTTTACAACCGCACCTAAACCTTCTTCATCAAACGCTGCAACGACATCATCGGCAGCTGCACCTTGTGCCCCGTAACCAGGCACTAGGAAGATGCTTTGCGGCATTACATCTCTTAAATGCTCTAACTCTGCTGGGTGGGTTGCACCTACAACCGCACCTATTGGGCCGTAGCTGCCTTTGCTTAACTCTCGGTTAGTATTGGCTATTTGGTAGGCAACATGATCAAAAACATACATATTTTCTAGGGTTTCTAAACTCTGAAAGTCTTGTGAACCAGGGTTTGATGTTTTTACGAGTACAAAGAGCCCTCTGTCATTCACAGTAGCTGCTTGTATGAAGGGCTCTAAAGAGTCCATACCTAGGTATGGGTTTACGGTGAGGGCATCTGCACTAAAGACGGTGTTCGTAAGGTAAGCACCCGCGTAGGCTTCAGCTGTTGAGCCTATATCTCCTCTTTTTGCATCTAAAATTAAAGGGATACCGAGGGATTTTGCATCTGCAATGATTTGCCCTAAAGCTATTAACCCGGGGATGCCCATAGCTTCAAAAAAAGCACTTTGTGGCTTGTAACAGGCAACCAAATCTTGGGTTGCTTCCATGATTTCTCGGAAGTACTGAATGACAGCTTTGGCAACCTGAGCCGCGTCACCCTCAAACTGGTCAGGGTGTGTGCTAGGGTGCATATGAGGTCTGGGGTCAATGCCAAGACAGACTCTTGAGTTGACATCTAAAATGCGTTTATGGAGTTTATTTGCGAAGCTCATAAGGTTGGAAGAAGATAGGAAGAAGAAAAAAGATTCTTTTACCCCTCTTTAAGCCGCCTTTCTACCATGACAGTGTTTGTATTTTTTACCACTTCCGCAGTGACACATGTCATTCCTACCAATAGTTTCTTCAACAGATTTAGTAATAGGTGCAGTTTTGCTACCCCGCTGATCACCTTGATTGCTGTTTTGCGTAAATGCTGCAGGTGCCTCATCATCTCCAGAGTAACTAATGCGACTAGGTTGAACACGCTCACGACGTTGCAAAGCTTGACCATCGTTCGTTTGCACTTGCACTCTAAAGAGCAACTTAGCTACTTGAAGTTTTATGTTTTGCTTCATCTCTTCAAATAAATTAAACGCTTCAAAAGCATACTCTTGAATGGGGTTACGCTGACCATAACCACGCAAACCAATACCCTGACGAAGCACATCCATATTATGAAGCTGCTCTTTCCAATGCTGATCAACCACCTGCAAAGTAATAAAACGCTCGAGTTCTCGCATGAGTTCAGAACCAAGTTCCTCTTCACGCGCTTTATAGGCTGCTTCCATAGCTGGAATGATTTTATCAACTGATTCTTCTGGGTCTTGACCACGTAAAGCTTCAAAATCAAAATCTTCTAGGGTCGGAATCGCATCAAGAATAGCTGTACGTAACTCGGCAATGTCTTGCTCTTCAGGCTCGAGTTCTGGGTTTAGGGCACTTTGTGTTTGGGCATCCAAGTAGTCCGCAATCATGTCTTGCACATCTTCTGAAATGTCACTACCAATTAAAATATCTCGACGCTGCGCATAAATAACTTCACGTTGCTTACTCATTACATTATCAAAGTCTAAGAGTTGCTTTCGAATACCAAAGTTTCTATCTTCAACACGCTTTTGCGCACGCTCAATAGACCCCGTCACCATTTTGGCTTCAATAGGTTGAGAGTCATCCATACCAATGCGGTCCATAATGCCTAACACACGATCATTGGCAAAAAGACGCATAAGGTCATCTTCAAAACTCACATAAAAACGACTGCTACCCGGGTCACCCTGACGGCCTGCTCGACCACGAAGCTGATTATCAATACGACGAGACTCATGCCGCTCCGTACCAATAATGTGCAAACCACCCAAGCTCTTCACTTTATCTTGATCAGCCTTCGCATCATCACGAACCTTCTCAATTCTAGGAATCAAGCTCATGTCAAGCTCGAGCTTTCTAGCTAAAGCTTGCGCTTCATCATTTTTACCCATCATGATTGACTTAATGAAAAGCTCAGTATCACTATCGTACTTATCAAGACCTTCGCGTTCTAAAAGCTGACGTGCCAGCATTTCTGGGTTACCACCAAGTACAATATCGGTACCACGACCCGCCATGTTGGTTGAAATAGTAACGGTACCACTACGCCCCGCTTGAGCTACAATTTCAGCTTCTTTAAGGTGATACTTAGCATTAAGAACAACATGCTCTACACCTTTACGTTTAAGCATTCTTGACAAGGTTTCCGAAGCGTCAATCGTAACAGTACCAACAAGCACAGGCTGCCCTGTCTTATGAATCTCTTCAATTTCAGCTACAACCGCTTCATACTTACCGTTAATAGTACGGTAAACAATGTCTTCATAATCTTTTCGAGCAATAGGTTTATTGGTAGGAATAACCAAAACATCTGAACTATAAATTTCTTGAAATTCTTTTTCTTCAGTCTTAGCTGTACCTGTCATACCTGCTATTTTGTCGTAAAGCTTAAAGAAATTCTGATACGTTACCGTAGCAAGCGTCTGGTTTTCACGCTCAATCTTCACACCCTCTTTAGCTTCAATTGCTTGATGCAAACCCTCACCAAAACGACGACCCGGCATAAGACGACCTGTAAACTCATCTACAATAACGATGCCACCCGAGTCATCCTTAACGTACTGCTTATCCATATGGTAATGCTCACGCGCACGCAAAGCTTGGCGCAACATGTGACCCATCTCCATATTCTTATGACTAAAAATATCCTCAATGCCAAGGGCTTGCTCTGCCTTTTCAATACCCTGCTCAGTCAAGTGAATATCTTTAGTTTTCTCATCCGCACTATAATCACCCGTAGCAGGCACCTCAGGACCATCTGCAGGCTCACCACGCTCGAGCTTAACCGCCAACTTAGCCATGGTGTAATACATATCTGTTGCTGCCTCAGCAGGCCCAGAAATGATAAGTGGCGTACGTGCTTCATCAATCAAAATAGAATCAACCTCATCAATAATTGCATAATGAAGTGGCGTTTCTTTACGAAGCACAAGCTGCTCAGGGCGAAGTGACATATTGTCACGCAAATAATCAAAGCCTAGTTCAGAGTTAGTAATATAGGTAATATCGCAAGCATAAGCTTCACGACGCTGGTCAGGCGTCATACCGTGACCAATATAAGAAACTGTTAACCCAAGTCCACGAAAAATTGGCCCCATCCACTCAGCACCCGTCTGAGCCAAATACTCATTCGTAGTCACAAGATGCGTACCCTTCTCAGGAATAGCATTAAGCGCCAAAGCAAGCGTAGCCACAAAGGTTTTACCCTCCCCCGTTTTCATTTCAGCAATACGCCCAAAATGCAGTGCCGAGGCCCCTACCAGCTGAACATCATAATGCCGCATACCCATAGCACGAACCATAGATTCACGCGTCAAAGCAAACGACTCAGCCATAAGATCTTCAAGTGTCTCACCATCCTTATAACGCTGCCTTAGCTCAGCATAAGCCGCAGGAAGATCAGGAAGGGCTTGCATAGAAGGCTCGAGTTCTTTGACTGCTGATACAATTTCTTTTTCTATTTTTCTTACTTCTTTATCGTTATTATCAAATAATTTATTTAAAAAACCTAGCATTGTTTGCCTTTCAAAACACGTGTAGCCATGGGGTAAATCGTGAGAGCTTTTAAAGGAAAGTATTGCATGATGCTTATCTCTAGCTACGCACTAATGTTCACACGTTCACTTTGCTCAACTATATATTAGTTGAGTCAGATAGGCTTAAGTCTAGCATGCAAGCCTAAGCGTTCCGTTAGGAAGCTAACTATTATCCTTTAATAAATTGTTTTTAGCCTTTATTAAGGCAAAGAAAAAACTTGCATGTATCCAGAAGAGCAAAAAAGAACCTTGAGTACAACTTGCGACAAGCAAACAAGGATGAATAAGTTCACCCTTTGCTTGCTTGATCATCAATAATTTAAATCAGCAAGTCTTTCTCTTATCGTTTTTATTTAGGCAGACCCATAGAAATATACTTGACTTCTAAATACTCATGAATACCCCAAGGGCCACCTTCACGACCTAAACCAGATTGCTTTACACCACCAAAAGGTGCGTAAGGAGCAGACGGAACACCGTCATTCACACCCACAATGCCATACTCGAGTGCTTCGCTTACTTTGAACGCTCGGCTTAAATCGTTGGTGTAGAGGTAGGCTGCTAGACCAAAAGGCGTGTTGTTTGCGTGGGATATAACTTCTTCATCTGTTTCAAATGAGATGATGGGGGCTATCGGGCCAAAGGTTTCTTCGGTCATGAGTAGCATGTCGTGGCTAACGTTAGTGAGTACGGTTGGTTCAAAGTAAAGGCCGTCTTGGGCTTTACCACCTGTTACTAGGGTCGCGCCTTTAGCGATGGCATCTTTGACGTGTTCTTGTACCTTTTCGAAACCCTGTTGGTTGACTAGTGGTCCTATATCGGTGCTGTCTTCTAAAGGGTTGCCTATGGCTAATGCTTTGGCTGCAGCAGCGTATTTTTCTGAAAACTCTTTTATGATTGATGAGTGTACGTAAATGCGGTTGGTACAAACACAGGTTTGCCCTGCATTTCTAAATTTGCAGGCAATCACTTCAGGAATGGCTTTGTCAATATCAGCATCGGCAAAGACAATATAGGGCGCGTGCCCACCTAGTTCTAGTGATATTTTTTTGATGGTTTCGGCTGATTGTTTGTAAAGAATTCTGCCGACTTCGGTTGAACCTGTGAAAGTAACTTTGCGAATCCGAGAATCATCCATAAGCACTTTTGATACCGCTAGGGGGTCTTCGCAGGGCAGTATTTGCAGAGTTCCAGCTGGACCACCTGCTTGCTCCCAAAGGTCTACTAGGTAAAGTGCACTTAGGGGTGTTTGTTCAGCTGGTTTTAATATGAAGCTACAGCCAGCAGCTAAGGCAGGAGCTGCTTTTCGGGTTACCATTGCGCTTGGAAAGTTCCAAGGTGTAACTGCGTAAACAGGCCCAACCGGCTGCCTTATGGCGAAGGTGCGTTTGGTCGCTACATGCGATGGGAAGGTTTCACCGTATATACGTTTGGCTTCTTCTGCGTACCATTTTACAAAGCCTGCTGAGTAAGCTACTTCTCCTCTTGATTCTTTAATGGGTTTACCCATTTCAAGCGTCATCATTTTGGCTAGTTCTTCTTGGTTTGCCATGATTAGGTCATGCCATTTCATAAGAACGTCACTACGCTCAAAGGCTGTTTTGGCTTTCCAAGTTAAGAAGCTATCCCACGCTATATCTGCAGCTGCTTTAGCTTCATCTGCGCCACAATCAGCAACTTCAGACAACATTTCGCCTGTGGCAGGGCTTGTTACTTGGTAGCTGTTTTTGGCTTTGTGCCAAGTATCGGTATAATAATAAGCTTCTTTAGCTTTGGTTGTTAATGACATGGGAAAGAGTTTAGCAGTTTAGTGATTAAGAATAATGCAAGGAGCAACAAAAATTAAACCCATCCCCGAAGAAGGCTAAAGGTTCTTTTCCGTTAACAGCTGATAACACTTTTTTTCAGGATTATTAAGTCCATTCTTTATAAATGTCCTCATAGCCAGAATTCTTTTCCCGTGCATCCTTCCAAAGAGCTTTACAGGACAACTAATCTAAAATCTGCAAACTCGAGCGGGCACTCGAGTGGCAGATTGTTCTTTCGCTTTGCCCTATTTGCACTTTTAAGCAGCCTTGCTTGTTTATGCCTTGTGCTATGCCTTCAATTGCTTCACCGTTTAAAATGAGTGATACTTTTTTGTTCTTTAAAACATCATAATCTGCATATGAAGTTCTTATGTCCTCTTGATTCACAAGCATATCTAGTCCTTTTTGCATGCCGGCTAGTACAAAATTACTTACACCTTCGGTGTCTAAGCCCCTTAAGGCAGTTGCTGGCTCTTCTACTTCATTATTTACATTTACGCCTATACCAATAAGTAAATAGCCTTTGAAATATTCACATAAGATGCCTGCTACTTTTTTTGCTTTTTGTTTACTAGGATGTGGGTAGTGAAGGTCGTTTGGCCATTTTATACCTACCTGAATGCCGTACTCAGGGAAGGTTTGCGCTAAGCCTAAGGCAATGGCTATAGCAGCGTGAGGTTTGTTGAGTGACTTTTCAGCTGTGTCTTTAACAGCGAGGGTTTGGTAACTTCCCCCAAAGTTACTTAACCAATCTCTGCGTCTTTGCCCCCTAGCTCCACTTTGTTGTAAGGCACGAATAACAAAACCATGCACATTTATATCATTCGCGATGCGCTCACGCATTAAGTCTTGCGTTGAAGCAATAGCGTTGTAGGTTTCAATTTTGAAGTTCAGATTAAGAGCCACACGCTAGCTTAAAGCGTGTGGCTCTTAATCATCAAGGGGAAATGAAGAAAGGCTTAAGAAAACAAAAACAGTTACAAAAAACTTACCCTAACCAACATCTTTTGTGTCAAGCTCGAGTTTTATGCCTTTGGCTTGGAACATTTGTTTTAGGCCTTGCTTGTCTACTGATTTTATGTAGGCTTCTTTTGCGTCTACTCGGCCGCTTGCTACAAGCTCTAAAAGACTGTCATTCATGGTGCACATACCATCTTTTTTGGAGGTTTGCATGATGCTTTGTAGCTGGTGGGTTTTGCCTTCACGAATGTTATTGCTTATAGCTGGGTTCGCTAGCAAAATCTCATAAGCTGCAGCACGACCTTTTGGCTTAGCTTTACAGAGTACCTGAGCAACTACGCCTTTTAAGCTTTCTGAAAGCATGGTACGTATTTGTGATTGCTGGTCTGCTGGGAATTGATCTATTAGACGATCAACGGTACTGGGTGCAGTTGTCGTGTGCAGGGTTCCGAAAACCAAGTGACCTGTTTCAGCTGTTTCTATAGCGATGGCAATGGTTTCAAGGTCACGCATTTCACCTACTAAGACAATGTCAGGGTCTTCACGCAAGGCAGCTCTTAAGGCTGATTTGAAGCTTTTGGTGTGCGTACCAATTTCACGTTGATTTACAAGGCACTGCTTGTTAGGGTGCACAAATTCAACGGGGTCTTCAATTGTAATTATGTGGTCTTTTCGGTTACGGTTTATATAGTCAACCATTGAGGCTAAAGTCGTGCTTTTACCACTACCTGTAGGGCCAGTTACGAGTACCAGTCCTTTTGAAAGCCAGCATAAATCGAGTACTTTTTCTGGTAGGCCGAGTTGTTCAGGCGTTAGAATCTCAAAGGGAATTTGACGAAAAACAGCACCGACACCATTTTGATCTTTAAAGTAATTTGCTCTGAAGCGCGCTAAATCTTCAATTGAATGGGCAAAGTCACTATCTGAGGTCTCATGAAACTCAATTGCATTTTTTTCAGGAATGACCTCCATAAGAATATTACTCAACTCATCAGAACTCAAAGATGTATCACCATCAAGCGGCATGATTTCGCCATCCATACGAATCAAAGGAGGCATGCCAGAACTCATATGCAAATCACTCGCACCAAGCTCAATCATTTTCCGTAAATAAGCATTAAGCTTAGGCTCACCGTTTGATGAACTAAGACTTGTCTGAGATGCTGGTTTTGGTTTCAAAACACTCTCTTGTGCAACAGGAGCTTCTGCGTTAGGAACTGACTCAGAGCTTACCGGCACAGGCTCACTCGAGCTTGGGTTTTGGTAGCTTGGCATTTGCTGGGGTACTTCAGCACCTAAGGGTCTACTTAAGGCTTCTTTCATTGAGGGTACAGAGATTTCATTAATCTTATCTGGTGCCGCTGGAATGGACGGTGCTTGGTTTGGGGCGGCGCCATACCGACCAACTGCAGGTGCAGCAACTTCAGTTTCTGCTTGAACAGCTACAGGAGGAACGTTAAATGCTCTTGGGTTAGCGACAGGTATTATGGTGATTTGCCAGCAGCTTTCATCAATAACTTTCACATGAAGCTTTATTTCTGGTTGTCTAGGTGGATAAGAAACGCTACCTTCGCCCGTGACACTCAGCTGCTTGAAGCCTTCTGGTGTACTTATTTCCTCAATGAGTTGCGTAACTTGTGAATGGTTCATAGGTGCATTTGCACTACGCTCGCCTTGAGGTAAAGAAAAGCGTATAGGCATGCCTGACTTAATGAGTATTTTGGTTGCTTTTTGGCGCTTGAGTTGCTGATTGTAGAAATCTGCAAGTAACATAGTTAGTCCCTCAATTTTCTGAAATTTGAGACAACGTAATACAAGATGCTGATTACATTAATGTAGAGAAAAGAGTGTTACAGAATTCTTACAAACCCTTTTAGAGTATAGTTTTTCTCATTTTTTGAGGCTGTTTAATCTAGTGTCATCCTATATTTTGCATTTCCAAGAGGCATTGCAGCAGCGACTGAGTTGCTTTGTTTTTAGTCCCCTAGCATTCAGATAGTCTAGATTCAGTAATTCAGATACCTTTAGTTTGTTCCGTGGTCACACCAATGGTTTGATGCTGCAAGCATTCGTGAAAACGCTAATTAACTTCAGAATA
>CAYGTA010000130.1:0-11124 GCA_964352605.1 uncultured bacterium
CTCCAGACAAAGATTGACCGAAACAGATCCGGTTGCGCCAGAATGCTCGTAGAGTTGCCTGTTGTGTTGGCAATGAATCGTCCTAAGATCCCAAAACGTGGATTTAGAAATTGTAGAATTAACCCAACCATCACGACAGTGGAGATGAAATAAGGCGCATAGGTTATCATCTGTACTGTTTTCTTAAAAAATTGTGATTTTACCTGATTCAAGCTTAGGGCTAATATAATGGGTATAGGGAAGCTAGCAACTAGCAAATACAAGCCTAGAATTACCGTGTTTAGGATTAATCTCTCAAACAAATACGAATTGAAGAATCGCTTGAAATTTTCTAATCCAACCCATGGACTTCCCCAAATGCCTTCACTCGGAATGTAATCACGAAACGCGATTTGCGCTCCAATCATCGGGACATAGTGAAAAGTAATAATATAGGCAATGGGAAGGACGAGAAAAAGGTAAAGCTGCCAACGCTTAGCTATTTTCACTAGCAACCTATTGTTCTTGATGGCTTCTACCCTATTCCTTCTAGCACATTCCATTGCACTGGAACTTGAGACCAACTTTGATTAAGTGTTTTCACTAATACTCCTAAAACGTCGCAACTTTTAACAAGTCACATCTAAAAACTGGGTTATCTAAAAACTGGCCCTTCAAACGCCTTCCTTTCCTTTTTAGATTTAATTTATCTCGAGGCTAAGCTAACCTAACTAAAACTCAGCGAATCCCCTTATTACAGGCTGAATCTGTTTAGCTAGATACACCTCACGGTACTCTTTATAATTTGGTTCCCTGTTCTTAATTATTTAAACAGGTTGCCTTTACAAAGAATGGTGACTTAGTGTTAAGCTTAACACCACCTTAACGTTTTGTAGATTTTATTGTCAATAGTGGGGGCATCTTTGATGACAGAAATCACTATACTCGAGCGCCCCCAGAGACAGCTTTCCAGTTTAGTCAACTAAAGTAAGAAAGGAGCATGTTTTGGCAAGCAACCCCACTCGTACAGAGACTCCAGGTTTAGCTAAAAAAGTTCAAGACGCATCTGAAATTTCTGGCAATGACAAGGTAAAAACAGAATGGTTTAAAAATCAGGGTTTAGGTTTGTT
This sequence comes from uncultured bacterium, assembly GCA_964352605.1. Taxonomy (GTDB): domain Bacteria; phylum Deinococcota; class Deinococci; order Deinococcales; family Trueperaceae; genus JAHEBB01. The sequence continues at coordinate 1,110 of CAYGTA010000130.1, forward strand.
TATCCATTGGAGCATGGATTCACAGTTAGGATCGGTTATTAGTCACTCTATGGTTGGGGCGAGTAACGATTATTTGAAGCGCTACATAAATGACCTACCCAAAACCTTTAATCCTACCCACTTTAATCCAGATGAATGGGCTAGGCAAGCAAAAATGGCGGGCGTTCGCTATATGGTTTTTACCACTAAGCACCATAGTGGCTTTTGTATGTTTGAGACTAAAACGACAGATTTCAATATTATGAATACTCCTTACGGCAAAGACATAACAAAAGAAGTTGTAGACGCCTACCGTCGATGGGGCATTGCTATTGGCTTTTACTTTTCGCCAGATGACTTTTGGCTATTACATAGGCAAAGTCATAATGTCAGCCGTGCTAGACCCGAAGCAAATCCACTTAACAATGATGAGCTGATGGAACACAACAAAGCGCAAATTACCGAGCTATTAAATAACTATGGTGACATTGATCTTATGTTTTTTGATGGTGAGGCGGAAGGTCTTAAACAACTTACCTGGGAACTTTCACCGAAGACTTTAGTAACTCGGGGTGATATGGCAACACCAGAACAAACGATTCCTGAAAAAGCTATGTCTGGACCTTGGGAAGCTTGTTTTACATTAGGTACACAATGGTCTTATAAGCCGACCCACGAAACGTATAAATCAGGCTCAGAACTCATAAACATGCTAATTGAAACCCGAGCAAAAGGCGGCAACCTGTTACTTAACGTCGGTCCTAAATTAGATGGCGAATTGCCCATACAACAAACAGACAGAATGCAAGAACTAGCGCTATGGTTATTTGTTAATCACGAGGCTATTTATGACATACGCCCGCTACCTCTTATTAAAGAGGGTCTTACGCTAGATCATGAAGTCTGGTACACAAAAAGTAAAGATGGTGATACGGTCTACGCCATAATTACAGGTAAACCATGGTCTAAAGGTGAGCGGAAAGTTATTTCCTTAAAGAACATTCAGGCAACGGAGCAAACCGAAGTGGAGATATTAGGGCAATCTGGAGAAGTGCTCGAGTATCACCCTAATGTAAATCCTAAAGCCAGCTGGACTCAAGATAATGATTACTTGCATATTTCGGCTATGCGTGCTCAACGTTTACATAATGATAACAAGTGGCCTAATCCAGTCGTGATTCGCATAACCAAAGCAAGCTGGAAAGAAGAGTAGGACAGAGTTTTTAGGAACAATTAGTATGACGATGAGCGCAAGAAGAAAAGGAATCGTAAAATATGCTTTTGAGAAACTGATTATAGATATTGCGCCTAAATACACCTTAGATAGCATGCTTGCTGGAACAAAAGACTATGCCAACAAATGCTACACACTAAAGTTAAAAGCCCTATTCCTAAACCCGAATGTTCAAAAAGTCAAAGAATAACTTAGTAATTTACGACTTAGGTTGATTTTATTTAAGGAAAGAGGTGGTAAATGAACTACAAAGCAACTGATGATTCCATTAGATCTCACACTGCGCCCGACTGGTATCACGATGCTAAACTGGGGATTTTTGTTCACTGGGGGCTTTACTCAGTGCCGGGCTATGCCCCCTACAGCGATACTGACATTATGACTCTGTTCAAACAAGAGGGGTTCAAGGCGATGCGCCAGAACCCTTATGCAGAGTGGTACTTAAACACAATGCAATTTAAGGACTACCCTACTTGGAAGTATCATGTAGAACACTACGGTGCCGACTTTGCTTATGCTGATTTCCAAAGGGAATTTGAAGACGTTTCTGCACAAATGAACGCACCAGAATGGGCATCTTTTTTTGCCGAGGTTGGTGCAAAGTACGCAGTATTAACAACCAAGCATCATGATGGTTATTTGTTGTGGCCCAGCCAACACCCTAATACAAAGGTAGGTGCCTATCAGTCAAGTAGAGACTTAGTAGGCGAGATAACAGAAGCAACAAGGGCTGCAGGCCTCAAGATGGGGTTATATTACTCAGGCGTGCTCGACTGGACTTATCTGCACCACCCAACAGATTCTGTCTATACCTTTATGCTAAACCGCGGGCAGGCTGCTGACTATATTGATTACGCCAATAAACACATTTATGAGCTTACGGATAGATATAAGCCTGATATTTTGTGGAATGACATTGGCTATCCTGCAGGTACAGACACTAATGAGCTTTTTGCTCACTACTACAACACGGTGCCGCATGGTGTAGTGAATGATCGCTGGACGCAAGTAGATGTGCCACAAGATGACGCAGCGCGAGCTGCACTAAAAGCCGAACTTGATGCTCAAGAAGGTAGTGTCGAATTGCTTTTTGAAGCACCCGACTGCCACTATGACTTTATAACCCCCGAGTACATTGTTTACCCTGAGATCCAGAAACAAAAATTTGAAGTTTGTCGCGGTATTGGAATGTCGTTTAGTTACAACCAGTTAGAGGACGAAAAGAACACGCTTTCGGCAACTGAGCTTATTTATTCTTTTGTTGACACGGTAAGTAAAAATGGAAATTTTTTAATTGGGATTGGTCCACGAGCAGATGGAAGCATTCCTGATTATCAGAAGAAACCCCTTTTAGAATTTGGCGCTTGGTTAAAAGTTAATGGTGAGGCTCTGTTTGGCACAAGACCTTGGCAACGAGCAGAAGGTAAAAGTAATGAAGGGCATGAAGTTCGTTTTACACACAAAGATAACAAGCTTTACGCCACAGTACTGGGGCAAGTTAAGGGTTCAACCATCACACTAAAAGATCTCGAGCCTGCCGGCAAGGTTTGCTTGCTTGGTGCAGACGAGCACCTAGCCACGCAGTATCAAGATGGAGATTTGAGGCTTGAGTTACCCGCCAATTTACCTGATTCACCTGCCATTTGTTTTGAAATTCAGCTGTAAGTACTAGCTTGCAAGTTTTTGTTCAATGTTAAGGGCAAAGGACTAACCTTGAAAGAGATACTATGAATTACGCACGTTTAGGACGCTCGAATCTTAAAGTAAGCCGTATTTGTTTAGGCACCATGCATTTTGGTGTTTATACCTCTCAAGAAGACTCATTTGCCATTATGGATAAATGCTTAGAGTTAGGCATTAACTTTTTTGATACGGCTAATGTTTATGGGCGTGACAATCGTGGGCGCACAGAAGAAATTATAGGTGAATGGTTTGCACTCGGTGAAGGTCGACGTGAGGCTGTTGTATTAGCAAGTAAAGTTTACGGCAACATGATGTCTAATCCACCAGCCAATGAAGAAGCTGGTATTTCTAGCTATAAAATTCGAAAGCACTTAGCTGCGTCTTTAAAGCGTTTGCAAACCGACCATCTTGATTTATATCAAGTTCATCATATTGATAGAACGATTAGTGTTGAGGAGTTCTGGGGAACCTTTGAGCGAATCATTGCTAACGGAGAAACGTTGTATTTGGGTACAAGTAACTTTCCGGGCTGGGGCTTAACTAAATTTCAGATGGCAGGCTTAGCACGAGGCAATGTGGGGCTTATAAGTGAGCAGACCATGTACAATCTGCTTTGTCGTTACCCTGAGTTAGAACTATTACCTGCAGCACAAGACTTAAACATTGGCGTAATTCCTTACATGCCACTCGCAGGTGGATTGTTAGCTGGGAAGCGAAAATCAGCAGAAGGTTCAAGAACTGCTCAAGTAGAGGGCGAATATGGTTTTAGCCTAACTGAAAATCAGATGTTTGAAGAATACTCAAAGCTTTGTGCTGAAATGGGCGAAAAAGAACACATTGTTTCAATCGCTTGGACGTTGCAAAACCCAGCCGTAACATCTCCCATTGTTGGTATACGAACCTTAAAGCATTTGGAATGCATCGAGCGAGCAGCAGAGTTAACACTCGAGCCAGCTATTCTAGAGAAATTAGACCACATATTTGACATTAATAAGGGAAGACCTTTACGACTTAAGCCTGCACCCGAGGCGTACGCATGGTGAGTTTTAAAAATAATTCAAAATCCAAGGAGGTACTTGAAGATGTTTAGTCCCAAACCCACTGAGGGTGATACTAACTGGTTCACGCATGACCGTTTTGGCATGTTCATTCACTGGGGGCTGTACGCCTTGCCTGCACGTCATGAATGGATAAAGCAAAAAGAAGAGATTCCTGATGAGGTTTACGATAAGTATTTTAAATACTTCAATCCTGACCTTTATAACCCTGAACAATGGGCAGAAGCTGCTGCAAATGCAGGTATGAAATACATGGTTGTTACCAGCAAACACCATGATGGCTTTTGCCTTTGGGATAGCAAATTAACGGATTATAAATCAACCAATACGCCTTATGGGAAAGACTTGTTAACGCCTATGCTAGATGCTTTCAAAAATAAAGGCTTGAGATTGGGTACTTATCATTCAGTGATTGACTGGCACCATCCTGAATTTCCGATAGATGATTTGCACTCCATGCGTAACCACCCTGATAGAAAGAGGCTTAATGAACCACGTGATATAACAAAATACGCGGCTTACTTACATGGTCAAACCAAAGAATTACTCGAGCGATACGACCTTGAAATAATGTGGTTTGACTTTAGTTACCCTGCGGGTAAAGGTCAATGGGGAAAAGATTGGATAGGCAAAGGCAAAGAGGATTGGCAGAGTGAAAAACTCTTAAAGATGATTCGGTCACTCAAGCCCAATATCATCCTCAATGATCGTCTTGACTTGGACGAAGGCTGGGATATTAAGACCCCTGAGCAATACCAACCGCAAAGCTGGCCAACAGTAAAGGGTGAACCTGTTGTCTGGGAAGCCTGCCAAACGTTTAGTGGTGCGTGGGGTTATCACCGTGATGAGACAAGTTGGAAAAGTGTCGAGCAACTTGTACACATGCTGATTGATACCGTTAGTAAGGGTGGAAACCTGCTTTTAAATGTAGGCCCAACCGGGCGTGGTGAGTTTGACGCAAGAGTGCTTGAGCGCTTAAACGGCATGGGTCGCTGGATGCACCATCACAGTCGTTCTATTTATGGTTGCACTCAAAGTGAGCATACTCCACCTGCCGATTGTCGTTACACACAAAAGGGCAAGACGCTTTACTTACACATGTTTGCATACCCCTTTAGACATGTTCATTTAGAGGGATTCGCAGGCAAAGTAGACTACGCTCAGTTTTTACATGACGCGTCTGAAGTCAAAATGATAGAAGTTGATCCTCAAGCAGAAGCGCAAAATACCAGTATGGCAGGTAAAGAAGGAACGTTGACACTCGAGCTACCTGTTCATAAACCAAATGTCACCGTGCCTGTGATTGAGCTTTTTCTAAAATAGGAGCTGGGTTTTAATGGTTTATGAACCAATAGGCGATTCCAGAAGATTCCATACAGCTCCGACAGTTATGACAATGCCAAACTGGATATTTTACTTTCTGAAAGGATAGCTCTAATATGATTCCAAATTATTTAAAGGCTTTTGAAAGTGTTTACGAAAAAGATCCTCGTGAGGCTAACCGCCAGTGGTTTGACCAAGCAGGTTATGGTCTCTTTTTGCATTATGGTCTTTACTCTATACTCGGTAGGCATGAATGGGTGCAGTACTTTGAGAAAATCTACGTAACTGAGTATGCAAACTTGATAAAGGATTTCACTGCTGAAGGCTTTGATGCTGAGAAGATTGCTGATTTTGCCAAAGCTTGTGGTATGCGCTACATCAACATAACAACACGGCATCACGATAGTTTTTGTTTGTGGGATAGTAAGCATACCGACTTTAATAGTGTAAATAGTCCTGCAAAGCGTGACTTAATCGCTGAGCTAGTAAAAGCTTGTGATGATCGAGGTTTAGGTATTTTTCTTTACTACTCTCACGGCAGAGACTGGAAGCACCCTCATGCACCCAATAATGATGAATGGGGTGGCAATGCTCGACCTGAGTATGACCCGCTCGAGCCAAGCTTCGTTTACGGCAGTGAGCATAATCTAGATGTTTATCTTGACTTTATGAAAGATCAAATCGCTGAGTTGTTGACACTCTTTCCGAGTGCTGCAGGTATCTGGCTTGATGGCATTGCTGTTCCTGTTAGTGGCGACCTAACTAAGTTTAAATGCGCTGAGCTATATGAACATATTAGGTCTATAAGTCCACACGCGCTTATTGCTTATAAGCAAGGTCTTTTGGGCACAGAAGATTTCTTCACGCCTGAACACTTTATTCCTGGGCTAGGTGATGATGCTTATAAGCAAGGCAAAGTCACATCGATCGATAAAAAGCTCGAGGTTTGCACAACTATGATTCAAGACCCTGTTTCATGGGGTTATCAACTTGAGAGTGTAGGGCGCCGCAGAACCGTAGAAGAAGTACAAGATTTATTGACACAAATTAACCAAGCAGGGGCTAACCTTTTGCTTAATACAGGTCCTTTGCCAGATGGCTCTCTTGACACAATAGATACGAATATTTTGCTTGAGGTTGGGCGGCGCTTAAGAGCGTAATTTGTTGCAAATAGAACTGTCTAGGTTCTTTGGTCCACTTCTAAATGTAAGGATTAAGAGGATTGTCCCTCCTGTAGGCTCTATAAAATCAAGTAGACTCAAGGCTGTTGGTAAGGACTTAAAGCGTGGCAGGTAGACCAAGTAATATCATTGAAGTAGCTGAGCTTGCTGGCGTTAGTACTATGACAGTGTCACGGTACTTTAATCAGCCAGCCAAGCTTGCAATAGCAACACGTGAAAAAGTAAGATCGGCCGTCAAAGAACTATCTTATGTTCCAAATGCAGCTGCTGTTACCCTTTTAAAAGGGCGTTCAGAAACATTAGCTCTGATATTGCCTGATATTAGTAACCCGTACTTCACCCTAATCACTAGAGGTGCTGAAGATGAAGCTCAAGCGCGTGGTTACACTATGTTTGTAGCGAATTCAGATGAAGATCCTGAAAAGGAAAGAAATTATCTTGATTCACTTGTTAAACGTCGGGTAGGTGGGGTCTTAGTGGCACCAGCGCCAGATGGTAGCGGCTTAAGTAATTTGGAAAATTATAATATTCCTGTGGTACTTATTGATCGTCAGATTAAAAAAAGTCTTTTCGATACCGTGAGAGGAGATTCCTTGCAAGGCGGACGCATGCTAACCGAGTATGTGATTTCGCAAGGCCATACGGATATAGCATTTGTTGGTGGTCTTAGAGGGGTATCAACACTCGAGCAGCGTCTTCAAGGTTATGAAGATGCTATGCAGGCAGCGGGCCTAAAGCCGCAGATTTATTTAGGTCGTTATGATGAAGCAAGTGGTTATGAAATTGCCAAAAAGCTTTACGAGCATAATAGTGGCCCTGAAAATTTTATTGCCGCTAATAACCGTGTTGCGGTAGGTGTTATAAAGGCTTTAGAAGAAAAGGGGATATGGCAGCAAAGGGTTATCAAAATTGCTTGTTTTGATAATATCGATGAATATTTCTTTGCGATTTATAAACCTTTTGTTGCTGTTGGGGCACAGCCTGCATATGCCATGGGTAAGCGTGCTACTGAAATGCTTATTGATCGTATAGAGGGTTTTACAGGTGCGCCGCGAGATGAAGTGTTTCCTGTTGAGCTGATTACCTGAAAGTCTTATGAATGTTAATTGAAAACTTGAATTTCTTTTGACTTGTCTGATCTTTGGTCAATTTAGCGTTTCTCGTAAAGTTTGAATTAGCTTTTTATCTAGAGTATCTTCAAGAGTATAGATCTTATGATGAATAGAGCTCATATACAGCTTTAGCATAATATGAAAGTCTTCTAAAGCAGCTTCTAGATTTAAAGGGTGCATTTTAGCAGACTCGAGCCAATCAAACATAGCTTCTGTTAGAGCAGCTTGCCCTAAAATGTCCTCTTCAAAATAATCGTGTTTGCCTTGCTCTAAATTGCCATTTATTAAGCTTTCCCAGTGCCACATACTCCACTCGATATGTCCTTGACTGCCGTAAACAGCCACGCGTTTATGCAGGTTGATGCGTTTATCTGAAATGACTCGAGGTGCATTTTTACCACATCTCAATAGGGCACTTACACCATTATTAAAGACTAGGGACCCTAAAAGCGAATCAGGTGCATAGTGTTGCCGAGGTGTTTGAGCTAGACCTTCTGCGCCTGAAGCTTGCCCCATAATACTTATAGGTCTAGCATTAAGATTGAACGCTGCAATAGCCTGTAATGTATGGGTTCCCTGATAGGCCATATTCATGCCCGAACTTGCGTCAATAAAACGAATATCCCCAATAGCGCCACTATACACAAGGTTTTGTAAGGCAGAACGACGAGGTTGAAAATGTAATTGATGATTAATGGCAACTTTAAGCTTACTAGTTTTAGAAAAGTCTAGTAACTCAGCATAATCTTCACTTTGAATTGCAAGCGGTTTTTCTAGTATAACGAGTGGAATATTAGCGGCTTCTGCAGCTTCTAAAACTTCTAGACGAACATTTGGTGGTGTATTGACGTGAAGCAAGTCAAGCTCTTCATTAGAGAGCATCTCATGATAATTCGTGTATTTAGCTTCTACATTAAATTGCTTAGCAAAAGGCTCGAGTTTATCTTTTTGGCGTGTTGATATTGCCACTAGTTTTGCTCTTTTTATGTATTTATATGCTTCGGCATGTTCTTTAGCCCGAGGTCCACTTACACCTATGATTGCGCTGCGGAACATTGTTTTGCCTCCTTAAAGCATGTTGACGAATATAGGGCTGACCGGTATTCTAACCTATTGAATGTTAAGCTTAATATGGCTATCTCCCAATTACGGAGAAGGCCCCATAGAAGTACCTGAAGGCTCCTTTTAAGATACCAAACGATGTGACTTTCACCCAGAAAATATTCGTTTTACACAAAATAGCAAAAACCTCTACGTAACGCTACTAGCATGGAACGGGGGCAGTGTCACGATTACGAGCCTAAAAGAAGGTATGAAAATAGTTATCCGCATGAGTTTTCAGGTGGTCAACGACAGCGTGTAGGGATTGCCAGGGCGCTGGCAACCAATCCAGTGTTTATTGTTGCCGATGAGCCAGTGTCTGCCCTTGATGTGTCGGTACAAGCGCAAGTGATTAATCTGTTGCGGCGCTTGCAAAGCGAGCTTCACCTTGCCATGCTTTTTATTTCGCATGATTTGCGGTTAGTACGCTACGTTAGTGACCGTGTTGCAGTTATGTATCTTCGTAAAATTGTTGAAATTACACCGACGGATACTTTATTTGATTCGCCTCAACACCCTTACACGAAAGCGCTTTTATCTGCCATTCCTAAACCTCGTTGGAAAACATGGGCTGAGGCAATTAAGCTTGAAGGTGAAGTGCCTAGTCCACTTAACACACCTTTGGGCTGTGCCTTTGCTTCACGTTGCTCTTATGTAATGGAGCGTTGTCATAAGTTTAGCCCAGCACTTAAAGAGATGTCTTCTGGACATAAAGTTGCCTGTTATTTACTAGATGAATAAGTATAGTGATACGGATATGTAGGAAAGTTATGACCAGCTTTCCAGAGATTAATCACTCTATTGAAGAGACATCGAATGACTTTGATTGTCTTACTAAAACGCAGGCTCTAGTAAGAAAACGTCAACTGGTTTTCCTTCTGCAGTAAGAGGATTTTTTAATGCAAATTATTACAAGTAATGCTAAGTATGTGGGTTTGGGGCGTGTTGTTAGTTTTGCCGTGATATGCATGACCTTTTTTAATACTATTAGCTTAATGATTCAATCTAGAGCGATAGGTGCTTTAAGCCTTCAAGTTTTAAGCAAACTGGCTAACCATCTCACTCTGACTTCTTACTATGAAGAAGATTACGGTTTATAAGACATTAGTTGCTCAAGCACACGCGTTGAATTTGGTGCTGGTAAAGGCTTATCTAGAAAGGTTGAGTGAAATAGGCAATGAAACAAAGACCCAATATTGTGTTAGTTATGACTGATGATCAAGGCTACGCGGATCTAAGTTGTACAGGTAATCCGTGGCTTGAGACGCCTCATATTGATGCTTTTAGTGAAAGAGCAGTGCGTTGCAATGACTTTCATGTTTCACCCTTATGCACGCCCACGCG
>CAYGTA010000131.1:0-11013 GCA_964352605.1 uncultured bacterium
CAGCTGGATCTGTTGAGGTCTTCTTTGTCTAAAGAGGAGAAGCTTAAAATATTAATACCAAGTCCGAAAAGGTACTTCATAAACTCTTACAGAGTTGATTACGTCCCAATCAGACTTGGTATTGTTTCGACGATCCATGAATCGGATGTTATCGGAACTCCAAGATCGCGTTTACTTTATTAATAAAGTAAACGGAAATAGTATAAGTAGAGGCTAATATTCTTCTTAAGGTTTTATTGTACGCATGGTTGAAATGCAAAATCATGAAGGCTTTTATGTAAAGCATGCTTTGCATTTTTAGTTTTATTTATGCACTTCTTTTCCTTTTAAAGTATGTATCTAGGGTTGATTATCTTCCGCCCATACCTGTAATGGTTATTCCTTTTATAAACCATTTTTGAGCAAACATATAAACAATTAATACGGGTAGCATTGCTACGACCGCGGCAGCCATTAGCAATTCCCATTTGACACCAAATTGGCCTTGAAATGAATTTAAACCAACTGGTATGGTGCGCATTTCCTCTGAGTTAGTAACCACTAAGGGCCATAAGAATTCATTCCAGTTTCCTAGAAAAATAAAGATGGCTAGGGCTGCAATTGCCGCACCGCTATTTGGCATGATGATTTGCCACCATATTCTAAATGAGGATGCACCATCTATACGTGCAGCGTTATCTAACTCCATTGGAATACCCTTAAAGTGTTGACGGAGTAAAAAGGTTGCAAATGCTGAGAACGCAGGTGGGAATATAAGTGCAGCGTAACTGTCATACCACCCTAAATAACGCACCAATATAAAGTTCGGAATAAGCAGAACGGTAAAAGGAATCATGAGGGTTGTTAGGTAAACAAGAAAAAGGGTATCCCGCCCTTTGAACTTCAATCTTGCAAAAGCAAAAGCTGCTAATGATGAAGTTACTATAGTTATTAAGGTTGTAGAAATAGCAACAATAAAACTATTAATGTAAAACCTACCAAACGGCATAGCAGTTAACGCTTTTGTATAGTTTGACCAGTTTAATTTACTGGGAATCCATTGGGGTGGAAAAGTAAAAACCTCCCTTGCTTCTTTAAGAGAAGTACTGATCATCCAAATAAAGGGTAAGAGCATTAATAAACTACCCATTATCAAGCAAATATGTAGCAATAAATGACTCCAGCGTTTACGTTTTGTCATAGCTAGCTTTCAAAGATTTTTTATTTAAATAGGTTGTCTTTTTCATGGCCACCTTCTTAGCTTTCATAGTGAACCCAGCGTCTCTGTAACCGTGTTTGTATGAGCGTAAAGATAAGAATAATCACGAACAGTAGCCAAGCAATGGCGGTCGCTTTACCCATTCGACCAAATTCAAAAGCATTTTGATAAATGTACATAACGATAGATAAACTTGACTGTGCAGGTCCCCCACCCGTCATCACAAATGGTTCGGAAAAAAGTTGAAACGCACCAATCAGTTGAATGACTAATAGGAAGAAAGTTGTGGGACTAACCATCGGGATAGTTATAAATCTAAAACGCTGCCAAGGACTCGCACCATCAACTGTTGCTGCGTCATACATTGACTCAGGGACAGACTGTAAACCAGCTAAGTAAATAACCATTGTAAATCCGACGTTCTTCCAAAGAGTAAGTAAAACAACGGCCGGCTTTGACCAGAATGAACTATTTAACCAATCCGGAGGCGCTATGGACCAGCCTGTGGCTTCTGCAAGCTGCCAAACCCAAGCGTTAGCGACACCAAAGTCACGGTTTAAAAGCCACTGAAATACAATTGCTACTGCCACAATATTTGTTACAACAGGCATAAAGTAAATAAGGCGGTAAAGCTCGAGTCCTTTGATTCCTTGATTCAGGGCAACCGCTGCAATTAAACCTAGTATGAGTTGAAGGGGAACTATGGTTGCTGCGTAAAATAGGGTATTGCTAAGAACTTTTCTGAATACGGCGTCCCTGAAAATAAGTTCCTGATAGTTTCCTAGGGCAACAAATTCTGGATCACCAATCAGATTCCACTTAAAGAAACTTAGAACAAATGCGCCAATAATAGGTATTACAACAAAAAGACCAAAACCAACTAGGCTTGGTATTAAAAATAAATACGCTTCATTCTGTTGGCGTGGGTGCCAAGTTCTAAAGCCAAAGCGTTTTGCTTGCTTCGGGTTTTCCTCAGGGGGTGTTGTTAATTGGGATGCCATTTTAGAGTGAGGAGTGAGGCGTTAACTAATTCTTCTGTTAACGCCTCAAAGGCCTTATTTAGGGTAGCCGTTCTGCGCCAGAAATGCATCAACTGTTTCACAAAGTCCGGGTAAAACATCTGCAGGACTTGCTTCACCTGACCATATACTTTGTAATGCTGGGTTAATAATTGTACCGTTTAGTTCATTCCATTCAGCAAAGAAGCCAGTACGGCCAACTTTGGCATTTTCGCCTTCTATGATAAAGGCCATGCGGTTTGCTGGAATGTCAGATATTCCCATGAAGGCGTCTGATTTAGCAGTTGATTGAAGTGCAGGAAGAATTTGACCTGAAGCAGTATAAAGAGCTTGACCACCATCAGTACTTTGTAACCAGCTTAAGAAAGTCCATGCGGCATCTTTGTCATCACTAAAACTACTCATTGTCCAAGCGGCACCGCCAGCACTTGCTGAACGCTGACCGTCTTCAGGAATGGGTACAACTGAAACATCGTAATTCATGCCTGCGGCATTAAATGCTGAAATGCGACTAGCATTCTGAATGATCATAGCTGCTTGACCACTTTGAAAAACAGCTGCATCGCCACCCGCTTGGCTTAGGTTTGCGTTACGCATCGCTTGATTGTTATCCATCATACTTGCAAAGAATTCTATTGCATTTAGAGCTGCAGGGTCAGCTAGGGTGCAGCGGCTAGGGTTGCGCATGTCATCAAGAATGCTGCCTTTATTCTGACCAATCCAAAGTTGGTACTTGCCGCCTTCCATACCTAAGGCATGACGGACCACGCGTCCACTTGACATAACTTCGGTTAACTCTTCAGCTGCGGCTAGTAGATCATCCCAAGTCCACGTTTCATCTGGGTAAGCTACCCCTAGTTCATCAAATAAATCTTTATTATAGTAAAGAACTTCAAGACCTATATCTCTAGGAAAGCCGTAGACACTTCCGTTGTACATGCCAAAATCAAGTAAGCCTGGCCAGTAGTCATCTACGGGGTAGTTTGACGCTTCAATAAAAGGGTCAAGATTTTCAAGTACACCATCTGCTGCGTAATTGACAACGGGTGATAAAAACATGACATCAGGAATGACTGAAGCGTCACCTGAAGCCCAAAGGGTTTGAATTTTAGTGAAGTAATCTCCCCATGGTTGTGACCATATTTCTATTTGAATATCAGGATTTTGAGCCATGAAGGCATCAGCTACGGCTTCATGCGTTGCAATTTCTTCAGGGCTGCCCCACATGGCCCAAGTGACCGTGGTTTGTGCGTAGGAACACGCAAGCAAGCTAAGAATAAGTGTTACACCGAGGGTTTTTAAGGTTTTCATTTGCTTCCTCCAGAAATTAAAATGCGGTTTACTAGAACGAAAGTTGCTTGTCGCCTTCTAACATGTTTGCGTCAATCACCTCCTAAATGAATCAACGTATTCTCAGAGTCTTTAAGAAAGTTGGCATTAGTTAATTGATGAAATAAATCAGCTGCTAAGGGCATCTTCAGGCTTTCAAAAGCTGCCATTAGAGCACCAACAATGGGTTTGGTTTGACTACGAATCACTTTAAGAGAAGGGTGAGTCGCATGAACTCGAGTTCGTATGGCTTCTTCGAGTAGTGTTGAGGGGTGGTTAAATACGCCGCCTGTTAAATAGATGGTAAAGGGTTCATTTAATTTGACTTTTTGTGCAGCAATTAAGGCGTATTCTACGAGTGTTTTGGCTTCGTTGTTAATGATTGTTTTGGCAGCTTGATCTTCTCTTGCGGCGGCTTGAAAAACTAGGGGTGCTAAGGTAGCTATTTCGCTTTCTGGCACGTTGCTATTTCTAGCTGTCAGATGGTGAAGGAGTGCGTTTACTTCAGTTTTTTTGAAGGCATCTAAGATTGCTTTGCGTAATTGTGTTGCTGGATCAATGCCTAATTCTGCTCTGTATACTGCTGTTAAGGCTGTTTGTCCTAGTTTGTAGGCGCCACCTGTTTCTTGCCAGAAGCTCGAGTAGTAGCTTTTTCCTTCTGCATTTCTTGCTGAGCTAACCGCGTAGGTTCCGCATACGATTGCTACGCCTGTTCCTGAGGCTGAGGTTGATCGTAGCGCACCAAGGGCATCATTCATAATAATGGCATTTTTTGTTGAATTGTTTTTGTTTAATGAAGCACGTAAATACCCATAATCTTCAGGCCAATCTGCGCCTGCCATGCTGAATACTTTGGCTTTTAGGTCTGAAGCTTTAATGCCTGCTTGCTTTATGGCTTTTTCTGCTGCGTCAATCACGTTCGTTAAGGCATTTCTTGTGCCTATCTCACGGTTGGAGATGTCCCCGCATTTGCTTTGCGCAGCGCCAAATAGTTGACCTTCACTGTTAGCTATAACAGCGAGGGTTTTACTGTTTCCTGCGTCTAAACCAAGAACAAAATCCATTTTGTTTAACTCAAAAGCCTTTCTGGTAGATAGTCTTTATGTACTGCGGCTAATTCGTCATAAATTTTTTCTGCTTTCACTATAGAGAAAACTAAGGGGTGGCTTGCTAAGGCACGAATTGCATCTATGCGAGTACCACTCCAAGCTGCTTCACCTGCTAAAGCTTGGTACTCTCCAAGCATTTTGATTAAGCCTACAAGATGCCTAGGCATGTGACCCTGAGAAAGTAACTGCACGCCATTCTTATTAGCAAAACCGGGGCATTCAACAACCAAATCATCAGGAAAATCTTTTATCGCACCATTATTTGGCATGTTAACAGGCCAAACTTCAGCTTTGTCATTAAAAATGGCGTCCATCAAATCAAAGGCAAGCTCGAGTTCAAAAATGCCACCTCGTGATCGCTCTGGATCTAGTTTAGGTCTGTCTTTTTGTGCTTCTTCATTATAGTGCTGCCAGTAGTCAAGGGACCATTGCATTATGTCTTGGGCTCGACTTGTAGGTTTTGCTTTTAGTTCAGCTAGAATTTCATCTTTGAAGTAATAGTATTGAAAGTAATCAGCTGGAATTGCGTTCATCATGCTGGCTAGCTTTAACATGCGACGTTCTAGAATAGGCACACTCGAGTCTTCTTTTTTTCGTTCATAGGCTTCTTTAACTAAAGGCATGAAATCTTGTCCGTCATAAATATGCCTCACACTCCATGAAGCGTGATTTAATCCAATCATGGCTGAATCTAGTTTGTTTGGATCTAAATCAGCTGCAAGGGCTAAATCTCTAGCGAAATAAATGGGCCCTTCACAAAGTGATAAAACAGGAATGCTGGTATTTTTTGTTAACGCTTGAGACACTAGATTAATGGGGTTGGTGTAGTTAAACACTCGAGCGTTTGGGCATACGTCTTGTATGTCTTTTAGTATGCTTTTCATGACGTGTACAACTCGTAAGGCCATGAAGAAACCGCCAGGTGCTTGGGTTTCGTTTCCTATTATGTCGTACTTTAGGGGAATGCTTTCATCTAGGTGCCTTGCTTCAAATCCGCCTGGTCTAAAGCTGGTTAAGACAGCGTCGCAGTCTTTTAGTCCTTCTCGGCGGTTTGTTGTTGTAGAGATAGTTATATCCATGTTGGCTGCTTTGGCGATTTTGTCTGAAATGGTTTTTACGAGCTTTAATCGCTCTTCATTTAAGTCTATGAGTACGACTTCTGAACCTTGAAAGTTTTTTCCTTGATGAATGAAGGATGCGACTGTTCCGGGTGCTCTGGTACTTCCGCCACCAATATATGCGAGTTTTATTCGTGCCATTTCTTAGTCTCGTTCCCGTGTGATTTGCAGAAGGCTATTTGGTTTAATGTCGTTTACTTCTGAGGTCATTCCGTCTGGCCAGATGATTTCTAGTTGCTCTATGCGTTCATTTTCTGGAAGGCCAAAGTGAATCCTGCTGCTATTGCCTGATAAATAGCCAGTTCCTGCTATTAGGTCTCGGTGGTACTTGTTTTCGTTAGTGTGTACTATCAGGCTTGCGCCAAGTGCTTTTGGGTTTCTGCTTGCCTGCCAGTTCAAATCAACCTGTAGGCTTGTTCCGGTGCAAAGTTGATTTTCAAATAGTTGTGACTCACCACGCAGGTTATTTATCACTATGTCTAAGTCACCATCGGCATCTAAATCAGCTATGCTCATGCCTCGGCCACTTTTTAGGCTACCTAAACCCCATTCGGGAGCTGGTGTGAACATGCCAGTACCATCATTTTTAAATGCCTGATTAACTTCTACAAGTTCATGATTATCTACATGAGCAAAGGTGCTTTGTTCCATCATGCCGTTCACTACATATAAGTCTAAAAAGCCATCTTGATTAAAGTCAGCAAACTTTCCTGACCAACTCCAACCTGTTGCGTCTATTCCTCTTGTAATGGCTGTGCTTTTAAAGCTCCCGTCATGCCATTCTTGTAATACGTTTTCCATGACTTGTGGATCACCTTTAGGTTTCGGATCACTTGTCATGGCTTCTATAATGGGTACCCAGGGGCTTAATTCTTCATTAGGGTAGGGTTTCATATCTGTTGAGAAGATCTCGATTATGCCGTCATTATTTATGTCACCAGCATCAAAACTCATGGTGCTGTGACTCATTGCTTCAAAGGGTGTCACGCTTTCCCATGCACCAGCCATGTTTAACCAAGCCATGTCTGGTACTGCGAAGTCATTTCCTACCAAAATATCAGGGTTTTGATCTTGATTTATATCTATAAGAATGAGGGCTAATGCTTGCGCTTGATTACTTAAACGGGTTTCTTGAAAGCGACGTGCTCCATTAATATAAACATACACACCTGCTATATCTCGGTTTAGGAATTCAGCACCAAATTCTGTTAGTAGGCCCGCGTCATAACTAGCTCCAACTAAATCTAAGTCAGTGTCCCCATCTAAGTCAGCCCAATTAATTGCGTAAAGGGGTTTAGATACGCCTTCTAGTATGACTTGCTCAAAACCTTTTCCTTTTTGGTTCTTCCAGTAATTAGGGGCAGTTACTCGGCGACTAAATACGATATCTTGCCAACCATCCCCACCTACATCTACAATCATTACTGCCCTTGCGTCTCCAACCCCTATGGCTTCTTTTCTAAAAGTCAGGTTACCTTCGTTCCATAAAATAGAATTACTGTCAGCATGGTTTGCGAGTACAATGTCAAGATCACCATCATTATCCAAATCATTAATGGCTACACCTCCACCATTAGCTTCGAACATTCGAATGTTGTTTCCTCCTGGCACAGTTGTTTGATGCTGCAAGGAATGCGTTACGAAGGTACTTGAGCAAACGCTGTCACTTAACATCGTCATGCTTGTTTTTACGGGTATTAATTGACCGTAAGATAAGCTGATGCTTAACCCAAGGAGTAAACCAAAGCTAATTTGCAATAGCTTGCGTTTCATAACTACAGCCTTATAGTCCTTCAAATAAGCTTGTTAAAGGCATGTCAGGAAAACTGCCTCGTAAACCACCTAAAACAAACTGTTCTTTTGTGAGCATTTCGGGGCGACTATCCAGCATCTTTTGTATCTTTTCGCGTGTTCCAAATTGTGAACGATGCGCCATTATGCCTTCTCGTTTTTGAGTTGCAAAGGCCTGAATATCAATAATTGCGGCAACTGAATCACTTGAAACGCCATATAAGTCAGGGTCTACATCCGCCATGGTTGTACTGGTCGATTTTGCCTTCATTTCTCTTAATACCTCAAGTGAACGCGCAGGATAGAAAATACGTTTTGGTGCGGGTTGCATGACACTACCTGAAGACCAAAATGCTGAAATGGCAGCACGGTGAATAGTTATATGATCAATATGAGGGTAGCCACCATGCGGGTCAAACGTAATCATAACGTCTGGTTTTAAATCTGCAATTAAGGGTAGAAGTTGGCGTTCTAAAGCAATGATATCTTGATTCATGAACGCTCTAGGATTATTTAAACCTACTTCAATTGGAAAACCAGAGTCATGATGGTTCAGCCAAATGGGTGGGTTTATGCCTAAGGTTTTACAAGTGTTCTCTAACTCAATGGTTCTTAACTTACCTCTAGCATCACCTTTCGGGTAGGGTTTAGGATCAATATCAGGATGAATAATCTCTCCTTCTTCCCCTCGGGTAGCGCAAACCAAGTGAACGGTGTGCCCTTCAGCTGCAGCTTTTGCAAGCGTGCCACCACAACTAAAAGATTCATCATCTGGATGTGCAAACACTGCTACTAGCTTCATGATTTCCTTTCAACTTTGAACTTATAAAATAAAATACTTAGAACCTGAGGAACTTAAGTAAGAACTTTAGCTTAGAGACCATACGGGGGCTAAGTCCCGCTTTGCGAGCCATGCCTCGCAGCATAAAGAGGCTGCGCCTTGCAGCACGGCATCTTCACCTAAGGTGGATAGTGAAATTGTGAGATCTTTGCTTAATTGAGTAAGGACTAGGCTTTTTATGGTGTGATTTAAAGAATTCAGAAGAACATCACCAAACTGTACATAATCACCACTTAAAGTAATAACTGTTGGATTAAGCGTATTGATGACGGGTACAAGAATCTTAGCAATATTTATACCTAGGTCACTAACGAGTGTATAGGCAAATCTATCACCTTGCTTTAAAGCTTCGTTGATTAAGCTTAGTGGTATTTCGTCGGTGTCATTATTTATGACTTGCCTTAGCTGCGTATCAATCTCAGAACCCAATACCTTATGAGCCTTTTCCCTTAAGTAGCTGGGTAATAATAAAGGGGCAATACAGTTTTCTTGACCACAAGTGCAAGCATGCTTTTCAATGCTTCCTTGTTGGTGGGTTATTTCTCCAGCAACACCCGTGGCACCCCTGTAAATCTGACCATTGATTATAAGGCCAATACCAATGCCTGTCTCTTGCGTTAAACAAGTGATACTATGACTATTTTTAGTAATACCTAACTGGTGCTCTGCCCAAGCTGAGCAAACAGCATCATTTTCAAGGAAAATGGGGTTCTTGAAATTTCTTTTTAAACTTTCGCCAAGAGCAGCATTATGCCACTTTAAGGGCGCAGAGGTAATCCAATTGTTGTCTACGACGTCAGTTATGCCTGGTGTAACAACAGTTAGGCCCGCAAGATTTTTATCCTCTAAAGTGTGCTCTTTTTTAAAGCTAGTAATGACTTTAATTATTTTGGCAATACCCTCTTCTGCTTGACCAACATAATGAAATGGCGTACTGGTTTTCCTTATAATTTCGCCACCTAGATTAACTAATGCTAGGGTTAATCGTGTTGGGCTTAGTTTAAGAACAATGACTCTTTTTGCATTTGGGTTGAATTCAAATAAGGCAGGTCGCCTTCCGCCACTAGATTCACCTTCCCCTGAGACGGTAATTAAATTTTCATCTCTAAAGGAATCAAGAATAGACGTGATTGTTGGAATGCTAAAACCACTCATTTGAGATAATTCAGTTCGGCTTATTGGATTTGAAGTTCGAATAATGCTGAAGAGTGCAGCTTGACCTAGTAACTTAAAGTCTTTTGATTTTACCTGTAATTGATTTACAGCGACGCTCATCTTTACCTTATCTTAGCTAGATCATAAAGTAATTTAAGAAAGTTTATATAAAACAATATATATGCTATTCATGTCCTTGTCAATCACCAGAATAGAATGGTATTTGGATGCCTTTTCAAAATAATTTGAAGAACGAGATGAATTACTAGTAACATTTATTGATTTTTTTCTTTAGCGTTTACTAAAAGACTCAAGTATGACCCTAAAAAGTAAATAGTGACTTGAATGAAACACTCGAGCAGCAAGCTAGCCTTAATGTTAACAACAATCACCTTGATGACCTTTGGTCTTCACTTTCTAAGGAGGAGAAGTTGAAGGTGTTGCGTGGGGTTTGAGTAGGTTTAAAGTTCATTTAGAAAGTTACTTACAAACTCAGCTGCGCTAAGAATCAGCTTATTGCTATAAGATGCTAGCTTGAGTAAGGCCTTGTCTCTTGTTACTAAACATTCTACTTGAGGAGGTTCAAGACCTTCCGGCGAATATGCTTGCTGATATATAGACCGCAAGGGAGTACTGTTTTGCACCAAGCTTTTCTTCTCTCAGCTATCAAAAGGATTCAAAAGGGCAAGCTCAGTGCGTCCTTCAAAATGCTTTAGGTTTCTAGTTACAATACTTAAGTTAAAACGCTCAGCAACCGCTAAGAATAGAGCATCTGATGCGTCCATGGCTAAACCTTGTTTTTGAGCCTTATTTCTTATGCGACCATAGTGTTCTGCACAGTCAGCATCAAAACTAAGTATTTGTCCTGTAAATTCTTGTTCTAAGCGCTTGATAGCACTATACAGACGTGTTCGTTTGGCGCTTTTATCGAGCTTGTAGATACCCCAATAGATTTCTGCAAGGCTAAAGGTGCAGATTTTTAGGTGTTCAATACTGTGATTGTTTGCCCACTGTTTAAACTGAACGTTTTGTTCATCTTTACCTTTCATCATTTCTGAAAGAATGTTGGTGTCAAGAAGCAAAGGCGTCTCTCATTTCCCAGTTGTCGGGTTCTAAGTCCCAATCGAAACCAAGGTTTTCTTGTTCAGAAAGAAAATCCCCTAGTGTGCGTTTTGGCTTCTGATTAGCAACATTCGTTAGAAGCGCAATGTCTTTACCGTGGCTGGTAATAATGATGTCTTCATTCTGGCTTTGCTGCAAGTATTTTGAAAGGTTTTTATTGAACTCTGTAACACTTAATCTCATGACTTCACCTATTCTTACAAGATTATAGCATTTCTAACTAGATTAAGTGCTCAATACAACCGAAATAAGCATTCTAGCAGCTTTTTTATAAATAAGTTTTGTAAAGGCTAGTTTTGGTGTTGCTTGCCTACTGAGTGTTGCTGTTAAG
>CAYGTA010000132.1:0-11011 GCA_964352605.1 uncultured bacterium
TTTAGTATAAGACCAGCTAAGCGTTTTAAAATGCAAAAGGCTATTTCAAGGGCGAAAATACACTTCATAAACGCTTTTCGAGCTCACTAGGTTCAATTGGATCTTGCTAGCTGTTTCAATAGTGCAAGACTACGTTTAATTCCTTAAGCAATTAAACAAAAACGGAATAGCTATTCGTTAATTAACAAAAAAACGCGTTTGGCCTAAGCTTCAGGAAAGGCCAGCTTTAAACCGACTTCAGTCAAGTCAACCAAAGCTAATGCTTTGGCTTCTTCTAATGTCCACCAAGCACATAAGTCTGTTGAGCCTTCAAGCTCATTTCTTAGACTGCCACCTAGCTGCTTGGTATTATAGATAATCCTGATGCCATGAAACAACTTCTTGTCATCTTCAAGCCTAAGTGAGTCGATGCCTGCCAGACCATCCGGGCGCACAATTAATCCAGTTTCCTCTGCAACTTCACGCATCATGGCGTCTTGCGGGTCTTCACCAAAATCAATACCCCCACCGGGTAGAGTCCAAGAACCTTCGTCTTTTGGTATATAAGAAGATAATCGGCACAGCAGTATCTTGTTTTCATGAACAATTAGGCCGTAAGCCGCAACTCTAGTGACCTTTGGTTTTAATGGCACGCTAAGTACTTGACTTAGAACTAGTTTTGGTTGCTGCCTTTGTTTCTGTTTTTGCTGCTTTCTTAGTTTCTACTTTGCTATCTGTTTTTGCTTCGGTTTTGCTTTCCGTTTTGGCTTCTGTTTTAGTCTCTGCTTTAGCGTCAGTTTTAGTCTCAGTAGCATCAGAATCTGTCGTTTTAGCTTTTGCAACAGGATTGTTACTCTTTGAATCGTTTACATAAAAGCCAGAGCCTTTAAACGCAATTCCAACCGGCTGAATAACTCTAATAACAGGATCACCTGTTTCAGGGTGAACTTTATAGGCATCTTCTTTAATGCTCTGCACAACTTCAAACGTTTCACCAGTTGTCATATTTTTATATACATAAGTGGGCATCTTAATCCTCCGAGTGTTAAAACCCCCAAGAGGGCAATACAACACACCAGTTTACTACCTTGATAAGCTAAAGCTGTGACGCAGATTGCACAACTACCAGCAAAGCTAAGCGTTTTGGGTGCAGGCGCTTGGGGAACCAAGCTCGCCTACCTGCTTGCACAAAACAACCACAACGTAAGTCTATGGGCAAGAACCCCAGAGCAAGCAGCACAAATAAACAAGACAAAGCAAAACCCAAAATACACAGCTGAACTAAAGCTACCCTCAAATTTAATAGCACACTCGAGCTTGGAACTTATCGCAGATAGTGACGCTGTTATTTGTGCCTTACCTTCGAAAGCACTAAGGTCTGTTCTTAAAGATTTAAACCCTTGCAAGGCCATTATTTCTGCGACCAAAGGTCTTGAACCTAGCAGCTTTAAGAGCGTTACTGATGTTATAGCGGAATATCAACCTAATGCTCTTTTGGCAGCCCTTTCTGGCCCAAATTTGGCGAAAGAAATTGCCGCTGGTTTACCTGCTGCCGCCACCCTTGCCTGTAAAAATGAAGTCTTCGCTAGGCAAGCGCAAACTTGGTTTAGTCAGGAAAGCTTTAGGGTCTACACCAGCACTGACTTAAAAGGTGTTGAGATAGCAGGTGCCATGAAAAATGTAATTGCCTTAGCAGCAGGCATGAGTGACGGGCTTAAGTTAGGAGATAATGCCAAAGCAAGCCTAGTCACAAGAGGACTCTCTGAAATAATTAGATTAGGCGAAAAGCTAGGCGGTCAAAAAGAAACCTTTTACGGCCTAGCAGGCTTAGGAGACATGATAGCCACATGCTCGAGTAGCAGCAGTCGTAATCACACGGTAGGAAAGCTACTGAGTCAAGGTAAAAGCCTTAAGGAAATAGAGCAGTTAGGCTTAACAGCTGAAGGTGTTTTTACAACTCAGGCGGTCTACACATACTCATTGGCACACAAACTCGAGCTTCCTATTAGTTTTGAGGTTTACAGGGTTCTGTTTGATAATAAAATACCTCATGAGGCATTAACTGACCTTATGAGGCGAAGTGCTAAGACAGAGTAAGTTTAAATAAATAAAGCAAGCATTAGAGTAAGTAATGAAACGCATAACACTCGGCACTTTAAGTGCTTATCAAAAGGCAATAGGCTCAAAGTAACGATACACAAACCAACAATTGCAAATAGCAAATTCATTTCTAAACTCTGACCTAAAAACCGTCCCTTCGTTTCTATAAAGGGTAGGTAACTGATAGCGGCAGAAAAAAGTAGAAACAAAAACCCAGTTACTGCAATTAGAACTTCTCGACAAATAACTAACCTAAGCACATCCATGGCTTCCACCTTCCAAAGTTAAAGTAGCAAGCAAACGTCAAAAAAACGTTATTTTTCAAAGTTAAAAGCTCGAGTCTAATGACTCGAGCTTTATTAGCTAATGTTTGTTTAAGGAATTAGGTAGGTGATTTCTAGTATAGGATTATTGCTTACAGATTCTCTAGTTGTGATGGCTATAAGATCATTTGCAGCGTTACCATTGGTGATGATCGGGAATCTTAAGCGGTATTGACTGCGCTGTCCCCTGCTAATTTTGTTTTCCCAGTCATCTTGCACCGCTTCAGTAACAGTTTTTGTCTTCCAACCTAATGCTGAGCTATTCGTTAAGTTACCAAGGTCTGCTAGGACTGCCGTATCAAAATCAGCTGAATTTAAACTTGCTCCGTAACTTACATGCTCTGTTATTAATTCTTTGCATGGTGCAGGTGAGCAATCATCAAGGTTACTGTAAGGACTGCCCAAAACAGCTGATTGAAAGAGTTTCAATTTTGCATCTACAATATTCTCATCACTTAAGTCTGCAGGTAAGCTAGATATGTCAAAACCCACAAAACCTCTTGCAGCTAAATTCGAAATACTATCACCTATATACATGATTGTTGGTGCAGAAAAAACAGTTCCGTTTGACACAATATGGCCGTCTTGAGCAGCAGCACTCTTAATACTTATTTTTTGCAAACGGTAAGTTCTGAATTTAGAGTTAGTATCTGCGATTAACTGATTACCTGCAACATCTCTAGCAGTCGTGGTTATCTTAAACTTAAATTCACTACCAAGAGCTGTGTAGGGCAAGTTAATAAGGGGATCTAGGGTCATTATTGTGCCTGTCGCATCCCAACTAAAGCTGACTAAGGCCGGAAGAATATCTATAGATTGGAAGGCGACTTGTGTGGCTGCTTGATCCATCTTTTCACTAAAGGTAATGACTATATTCTCGTCATTTTTTACACCAATACTGTCTGGTGCTGGGCTTATAGAGACAATCGTGGGAGCAACGGTGTCAGGCTTTGCGGTGACTGTTAGATTAAAAGCAGCAGTTTTTTCTAGCGCTCCAGCGCTTCCTTTTACGGTCAATACATAACTACCCGCCGCTAGACTAGGTTCTACTTTAAGACTAAGATCGGCTGTAGCTGCCAGCGTTGCTATATCACTAAAACTTGTACTTAGGCCTACAGGGGCATTTTCAATACTTAAATTTACCTCGTCACTTAATCCACCGGTTCTTGTTATCGAAACAGGCAAGTTGAGTTCTGACCCTTGCTCTATACTTGCATCTGAAACTGCCAAGCTGAATCCTGGGGTTTCTTTAGGGCTGCATGCTGCAAAAACCAAAATCAAACTTACTGCCATTAAAATTACTTTTTTCATGCTTTTTCCTCCTTTAAAAGAATGTCTGCGAGACCAATTTGCGTTTAATGCTGCATCTTTCTTAGCTATCATTTTGTTTCTCCTTTTCTTCTCCATTTGGAGCTGACCTAAGAATGCCAAAGTAGGTCTGAAAAGCCCCTGAACAAAAAAACTACTCACCCTGAACAAAAAACAAATCATGTTCAGACTCAAAAAAAAGGCTCGAGCCAACAATGCATGCAAACTAGGTAGAATAGAGGCATGTACTTAAAAACCCTAGGAAAGCTCGAGCTTGAAGAAACTTCTTTTACTAGGCAAAAACCTTTAGTACTTATGGCTTACTTAGCGTTAGAAGGTTCTAAAGATCGCCGTTCAGTCGCTGAGTTATTTTGGATAAGCGCTTCTGACAGTCTAAACAGTCTTTCGCGGGCTTTGTCACAGTTAAGGAAAGGTGCTGGGGGTAGTGTTGAAGCAGATGAGCAGAGGGTCTGGACAAGCGTTACCAATGACATTGATGAGTTTCAAAAATTCATAAAAGCTAAAAATTATGAAGCTGCAATAAGACTTTATGATGGCGCATTTTTACAAGGAGCCCATCTTTTAAACTGGGGCTTAGATCTTGAAGAATGGATTTACGAGAAACGTGAGTCTTTGGCAATGCAAGCCCAAACTGTCATGCTTGAGCTGGCTGAGAAGAAGGCTGCCTTGGGTCAGTTTGATGCTTCTGCAGATTTGGCAGCTAAGGCTTATCAGCTTGAGGGTGCCGTTGAAGTTGAGCCTGAAACGTTACCGCACTATTATCAGCTTTTAGCAGCAGGCAAGCATCCGCTGGCTAGCAAGGTAAAACAAGAAGCGCAAGCTTATGGCTTAGCGTTAGATTTTCAAAGCAGCGAGGCAAAAACTCAGCTTCAAACAAACTTTATAGGCCGAAGCGAAGAACTTAATACTTTAAAAGCAATTAAAAAAGGTGAAGTTTTTTGGCTTGAAGCGGCTGACGGTATGGGCAAAACGAGTCTGCTAAAACAACTTAATGGTACGTACATAGAAGCTCGAGCTGGTTTACCGTACGCAACACTCGAGCCTTTGTTGGCTAATTTAGAAGATAATGAAGACGTTTTACTTCGAAATTTAAAGCAGTTAGAAGGGAATTTTTTATTTGATGACTGGGAACAAATAGATCAGGAGAGTCAGAGTCTTTTAATAAAGCTTGTGAGCTTAAAACCTGAATCTAGCATCATCATTGCTTCAAAAAACCCAGCTGAATTTGCGGTACAAAAGGAACTTAAATTTGGAGCACTTGAGCAAACCGAGCTACTTTCTTTAGAAGGTGCGTGGGAGCTAACAGGCGGACTACCTAGTTTGCTTTCTGCTTTGCTCAAAGGTGAGAAACTCAATTCTGCTTTAGAAGCAAGCCTTAAACATTTAGACCTACTCACACAAAACGTCTACTATTCACTTGCCTTGCAAGAGACTGCTAACCCAGTGGTGGTTCGTAAAGCCTTAAACTTAGCCACCCTTGATATGGCGAAAGCTTTTGCTTCACTCTTAAACCTGAATCTGTGTGAAGCTTCAGGAAGGGTTAGGGCGAGAAATGCAGCTTTAGAGCAATTAAAAACGCAACCCCTCAGACAAGCTGAAATAGCGATTCAGCTAGCGAGACAAGCTAAAAGCATAGAAGCTTACCCTCTATTTGTGCAGAGTAAGCTCTTCTGGGAAGAAAGTGATTTAGAAAAAGTAATTGAAGCTTATCAAGACTGGGCAAACGAACTTCTCAGACGGGGCTTTCCTCAAAAAGCCCTTGATTCACTAGAAGATGCCCCTGACTCAGCAGAAATGAGTTACCTAAAAGCTCGAGCTTTTGAGCGAGCTG
Source organism: uncultured bacterium (assembly GCA_964352605.1). Classification (GTDB taxonomy): domain Bacteria; phylum Deinococcota; class Deinococci; order Deinococcales; family Trueperaceae; genus JAHEBB01. The sequence continues at coordinate 5,563 of CAYGTA010000132.1, forward strand.
GTCTTTTTCAAGAAGCCTTAGAATGCTTAGATAGTTTAGATGAGAGCGCTGAAGTACTAGCATTAAAGGGTGCTCTTTTTTGGCGTTTAGGAAAACCCACAGAAGCCAAGGCTGCCTCTTCTCAGGCTTTGGAGGGTCCTAGTGGTGCTCGAGCGGAAGCTCTGCATACTTTGGGGCATCTTGCTTTGGCTCAAGGTAATTTTAATGAAACGATCAGGTATGCAAAACGAGCTGCAGCACTTTGGAAGTCACTTGGGCAGCAAGCTAGGTATGTAGGTGCTTTGAGTAATCTTGCTGTTGCCACGGCTTTGAGTGGCTCTGATTCAGAAGACATGTTTCAAGAGGCCTTGCTAGCAGCAGGCAATAATCCTTTAGCTAAGTCGCGGGTTTTAACTAATTTAGGCATGGTCAGAGATCGCGAGAAGAAAATAGGAGAAGCAAGGCAGGCTTATGAACAAGCTGCCCAACTTGCTGAAGAGTCTGGAAGTAATGAGGCAGCTGCATTGGCTTGGAATAATCTGGGTGTGCTTTTTCATAATAGTAATGACATTGCAAATGCCAGACTCGCATATGAAAAAGCACTTTCATTAGCCCAAGAAATTGGTGAAAAACGCATGCTTGGCATGTTCATGGCGAACTTAGCTGAGTTAAATGAAAATTTTCAAGCTTGGCAGGAGGCCATGAGAATTCTTGAAGAGGCAGGTCATGCCCAAGAAGCTAAACAGTTTCTACTGAGCTTGCCTGCCAATCATCCTTTTAAGCGTAGTGAAAAAATGACTTAAGACTGTTCAGGGCTTTTTCAGGCTAGCTTGTTTAAGCTAAACATATGCCATTAACCATTATAGAACTAGACGGAATATTACTTGTGGAGGTAAACGATGACCTTATCCAGTTGGAAGACATTAATAAGCTGCTTTTTGATTCTTATCCCTATTTCAGCCTGTACCAGACAGGCAAGTTTCAATCTCAGTGCTTCCGAGGTTGGCATAGGCTCTGTTGTAACAGCTACCCTAAGCAACCTAAATGGTAACAATGCCACAGTATCGGTTGCAGGAGTGAACGCAAACATTGAGTCCGCATCAGAAACTTCTCTAAGCTTCATCATCCCTATTCTTAACGACGCACAGTTAGGCACTCAAATGGTTTTTATTAGTGCAGACGGTGCTAGCGCTTCTCTTCCCATAACTATACTTAAAGCCTCAATGACAGCCGATAGGGAACGTGCAGCACACGGTGAACTTGTAACCGTGACCACAAAGGGCATTAATTTAGCACTAGCAAGTTTAAAAATTGCAGAAGTACCAAGTGAAATACAAATAGAAAGTGACACTAGCTTCACCTTTCTTATTCCAGAGACGACAGCCGCAGGTACACAAACCCTAGAACTATTTATAAATAACACAAGCATTGCTGGCACTTCACTAGGTGTATTAGGAAATGTAAGTAACGACTCCCTTACCTTAATAGTCAAACAAGGCATCACAGAGCCTGAGCTACAAACTTTGTTAACACCTTTAGGCTTTAGCTTAGAATCTTCATTGTCTAATTTGGGCGCTAGTAGCGGTCCTTGCTCAGGTGAGCTTGCAACTATTAATGTAGGCGACAGCTCTTTAGGTGAAGCTTTAGAAACCTTAAAAGATTTAGAGCTTGCAGGCGAAGGCATTACTTTAAACGTTGATCCGCGGGGTGGCTGGTCATTAGATACTGTTGACTATTTATCGACCATTGGCGCTCCTTTAGCCCACACTAGAGGGTTTACTGGTGCAGGTACTATGATTGCCATTCTTGATACCGGAGTTAGCCCACACAGTGAGCTAGGCACTCGTTTTCGTACTGATTTAAGTTATGACTTTGTAAATAATGACGGCATTCCAGAAGATAATTTTGATGACCCAAACAGTTTAGGTAGCCCTATTGAAGGTCACGGTACGCCCATAGCCATAATTGCCGCTGGTAGCGAATCTGGCGTAGCACCAAAAGCTGAAATCATGGGCATAAAAACCTGCAACGATGAAGGTGTTTGCTTTAGTAGTGATGTCATTAAAGGCGTCTGCCATGCACTAATAAAGGCACCCGACCCAAGCAAGCTCATACTAAACATGAGCTTAGGTGGAGACACCCCCATACAAGCACTCGAGTCAATCTTAGCTTACGCTTTAGAGCAAGGCGTAGTTATTGCAGCTGCTGCAGGTAATCAAGGTGAGGTTGGTTCTCCAACGCATTATCCTGCTGCTTTTGAACTTGATGGCTTAGTTGCAGTTGGAGCGGTAGAGGCTAGTCGTCTGACCTGTGTTGATTTTGAAGATGTGCCTCTTCAGTCAAACTTTGGTGTTGGCTCAATCTTTATTAGTAATAACATAAGGCTAACCCCTCAAGAATTCTTCTTTTTTGGTGACGGTTCAACCCTTACAGGATCTGTCTTTATTGATTCAGCTGGAAACGCTGCTGGCTCAGGTCAAGATATTAGCTTAGGGAACATAAATCTCGATTTTGGTTTTGGCTTTCCTCTTGAGAAAATAAGCCTTGACTATGGTGATTATGGTGGCAATACAAACATCCGAGTTAACGGAGAGTTACTTAACGGACGTGCCGGACTTAACGACTTAAATAATCAAACCGTTGCCGGTGTAACAGTGACAGTAAACCCCAATATTAATGAAACAGGTCTGCCTTTACCCACAGGAAAGCTCGAGCTTTCAGGAGCAATTACAAGCTTTGCCATTGGCGGGCAAGAATTTTGGATTGACACGGTATGCCCTGTTGCAACCAATGCTTGGCAACCAGCCCCCTTTAGCACCCAAGGAGCATATGTAGATATTGTTGCACCTGGCGTTAGCATTCAGAGTGGTACAGCAACTGCAAATGGGTTTTACAACGCTTTTGAAGGCACATCCTTTGCAACACCCCAAATTGCTGGCGCACTTGCTTTATGGCGAGAAGCCCAACCTAACGCCACTCCGCAAGAAATTGAAGCGAACCTAAAAGCCTCAGCAAGCAAACTCAATTTCTCTAGCACTCAAGTAGGCGCAGGCCTACTTAATTTAAGTAGCAACCCACAATAAAATACCCCCTCATAACACTAGTACCAAAAATGCGTCCTTCTTTCGTAGGACGCATTTTTACTTACCTAAGCTATGATAAGCAGTATTATATTTTGGGCCATAAACAGCCCAATACTTTGAGTTAGCAAAACTCTCTTTTAATCACTCACTTAGCTTTAGGAGTTTCATGACAGCCATATCCGCAACAAACCTAAGCAAACGCTACGGACGCGTCAATGCTGTAGACAACATGAATTTCGACATACAACAAGGCGAAATCGTAGGCTTCCTCGGACCAAACGGCGCAGGCAAAACCACCACCCTACGCATGCTCGCAGGCCTAATAAGACCCACCAGCGGCTCGAGTACCATACTAGGCAAAAAAGTACCCAGTGACAGCCTGCTTGGCGTCGGCACCATGATAGAAGAACCCAGCTTCTATAAATACATGACCGGCAGAGACAACCTGCGCCACGCAGCCAAACTACACGGCGGCGTACCCGAGCACCACATAGACGAAATGCTCGAGTTTGTCAGCATGGATAAAGCAGCCAAAAAACGCGTTGGTGCTTACTCACAAGGCATGAGGCAACGCCTCGGCCTAGCCAGAGCCCTCCTCTGGAAACCCAAAGTCTTACTACTAGATGAACCCACCAACGGCCTAGACCCCGTAGGCATAGCCGAAATACGTGAAAACCTACGCACCATCGCTAAAGAAGGCGTAACCATACTCATAAGTAGCCACATCCTAGGGGAACTCGAAAAGTTTGTAGAACGCATCATTGCAGTAGAGAAAGGCAAACTCCTCTTCGACGGCCCCATGCAACAACTCCTGCACCGCATGGACGCCCAAAGCGTAAGCTACCTCATCGAAGCAAACAACCCCGATGCCCTCTTAAACGTACTCCAAAACCTAAACCTAAACCCAGAAAACCTAAAAAACAACCAAGCTCGAGTATCTCTACCCATAAATGATGTTGCTAGCATTTTAAGCCAACTCGTAAACCAAGGTGTAGAAATAATAGAAGCACGCAGACTCACAGACAACCTAGAAGGCGCTTACCTAAAACTACTCCAAGAAGACGGAAGACCCTCATGAACGCACTCCTAAACGTCATACAAGCCGAATGGTTCAAAGCCATACGCAAAAAAAGAACCTACATCCTCGCATCCCTACTATGGGTCATACTACCCGTACTTGTACTCATCGTAGGACAAGTCATGCTAAGAACCGCCGGAACAGACTTCGTAGACAACAGCTCACCCATAACCGCAGCAGACGCCGTACAAGTCGTAGCCTCCCCCTACGGCATAGCCCGCATCGGCCTACTGCTACCCGCACTCATAAGCCCCCCCTTCTACATACTCATCATCGCACTCTTCGCAGCCCTCTTCATAGGCGAAGAACGCAGCCAAAACATGTGGAAAACCACCCTAGTCGCCCAACCCAACCGACTCGCCGTACTCGCCGGAAAATTCATCGTCGCCATGATCGTATTTGGCATCATCATGTTCGGCATGTACCTACTCAGCTTCATCTACGGCGCCATAGGCATGCTATTTCTACCCACAAACTTCTCAGGCGAATGGCTCAACCTACTCGGCCTCTACACCCTACAATGGGCCTTCAGCGCAGCCGCCATGCTCTTCGCGTTCCTCATGATCTGGATACTCAAAAACATCTCCCTCGGCATCGTATCCGTCATCTTCCTACCCGTCATACTCGAAGGCATCTACTTCATCTACTCAGTCCTCGTCGGCTTCCAACCTCTCAACCGCTTCAACGCCGCCTTCCAAGTCTTAAGACTAAGAAAAACCCTCGAAGAACTCCCCACCTACTTCTTCACCAGAAACCTCTACGCACCCGCCCGCGAACCCCTATCACAAGTCGTACAACTCTTCGGCGGAGACATAGGTGCAGACGCAGACCTAGGCCCCCTAACCGACCTTCTAGGCGCAGTCACCCTACAAAACGCAGCGCTAGTCATGGCAGTATACGCACTCATATTCGGCAGCCTACTCACATGGAGATTCCTAAGACAAGACGTCTCATAACAAATAATCAAACACACAAACCTTATCAAGATGAGGCTTAAGCAAATCACCAAAAGCAACATGAGCGGGATGCGGCAAATACGCATCCCGCGCTTCTTCAGACCCAAACGTCAAGAAAAAACAATGCGTAAACCCATCACTCAAACCCTCAGGACTAACATTCGTACCCCACTCGAGCGCCTCTATACCCTCAATCAAAGACGGTAAGTTAACAAACGCCTGCTCAATAAGCGCAACATCAGCAGAACTCGAGCTTTCCTTAAATTTAAATAAAACAACATGTCTAAGCATTTGACAAGCATAACTCAAATCAAAGCAAATCCTTTATACTAAACCCATGAGCCTAACGCCAG
>CAYGTA010000133.1:0-6261 GCA_964352605.1 uncultured bacterium
ACTATTACTTTCATTGTTCAAGTTCCCTAAACCCTAAATTCTAAGCCCCTTCGAGAATACTCGAGGGGGCACCATGAAACCTTATTACCTATGCATAAAAAACTCTTTACCTCACTACTTGTACTTGCCTGCCTTGCGTTTTCATTTGCGCAAAGTGCAGCAGGCACTATTAGCAATACAGCTACGGCTAGTTTTGGTGATATAGGCCGCACAGCAAGCTCTAACGAGGTAACTGCTATTATTCCTAGTTTTTGTGCAGTTAACGTATCTCCAGATGGCTCGAGTGCTGCACCTGCGTACAGCGTTGCGGCTGATGCTGGAGATACACTTTATTTTACTTATTTTATTGAAAACCAAGGTTCTATTGCTTCTTTATTTAATCTTACTATTGAACTTTCAGGCTCGCTAGCACCAAGCTCGAGTCGTCTTATTCTTGATTCTAATTTAAATGGTGTTGTTGATGAAGGTGAGCTTGAACTTACTGACTTGACGCTTGCTTTTGCTGAATCTGCCACTGTGATACTCGAGCTTAGTTTGCCTGCTGATGATAGTTTTGGTGTGACTGAGTTTAATGTGGTGGCGGCTTGTGCTGCTGACCCTAGTGTGCGTGATGATGATAATGTTTCGGTTGTTACGGTTGCTCAGGGGGGTGTGACTTCTTTTGTTAAGTCTTCTACGCCTGCGTCTGGTTCTGTTTTAGCGGCGGGTGAGGCGCTTAGTTATGTGCTTCGTTTTGATCTTGCTGAGCGTGATTTAACTAATGTTGTTTTGTCTGATGTTTTGGATTTGTCGTTGAGTGAGCCTAGTGCGTTGAGGGTTTTGCTTAATGGTGTTGCGGTTGATGCTGCTTCTTTTGACGTGACCTCTCGAACGGTTTCGGCTAGCTTTGCTAGTTTGGCTGCTGGGGACCGTGTTGAACTGTTTATTGACACTGCGGTTCGTGCTGATGCTTTAGGTTCGGTTGTTATTAGAAATGTGGCTGAGATTCGTCATGATGATGGTGATGATCTTAGTAATGAGCTTACGCATTCGGTTTTGAGTGAGTGTGGGGTTTTGCTTACACCTGATGGTGGTTTGCTTGCGCCTGCTCATGAGGCTGCTTTACGTGCAAATAGCAGTGCTGTTTTTCCTTATGTTTTAAGGAATACGGGTAACAGTTTGCAAACTTTTGATCTTGTGACTTCGTTGCTTTCTGAGTCTTCTGCGTTTAGCTTTAGTTTATGGCATGATCTTAATGCTAATGAGCTTCTTGATGAGTCTGAGCCTCTGATTGAGTCTATTGAGCTTAATGCTAGTGAGTCTGCTAATTTGCTTTTGTTTGTTGAGCTTACAAATTCTGTTGAGGCAGATATTGATGTTGTTGCGTCTTGTAGTGCCTTTCCTGACGTGCAGGATAATACGAATGTAACGCATATTTCTCAGGTGGTTGAGGGCAGTAGTGCTCCGCTTAAGTCATCTGATCCACCATCTGACACGCCACTTCATGCGGGTGCAAACCTTACGTATTTTATTGAGTTTCAGGCTAATGATCTTGATCTTGAAAATGTTGTTGTGACAGATGTTTTAAGTGAATTTTTGATTGAACCTTTGAGCTTTACGGAAGGTTTAATTACTGACCCTTTGACGGGTCTTAATACAACGGTAACAGCTAACTTTGATAATGGCACAGTGACTTGGCAATTTGAACGTATTCCTGCTGGCATGCATATTAAGCTCGAGCTTAATGTTCAGGTGCGTAGTGACTTGACGTTTGAGGAGTCTAGGTTACTTAGGAATGTTGCGGTGGTGAGTATTTCTGGTGATGAAAGCCCCACGAATGCTACGACGAATACGGTTATTCATGAGATTCGTCCTTTAAGTATTGTGTTAAAGAAAACGGCTTTTCCTGCTCAGGTGAGAATGGGTGATTCTTTAACTTATAGTCTTGAGGTTAGAAATCCGAGTGACAGTGTTCGTATAGAAAAACTCGAGCTTAGTGATGATTTGCCTGTTGAGGTGGCTTATTTACCGAATACTTCTCGCCTTGTTCTTTCTGATGGTTCTGAGAGCGTCATTGTGCCTGAGGTGTCTGGTCAGATGCTTGTATGGAATTTGCCTGCCTTGGCTATTGGTGACTTTATGACAGTTGTGTTTGATGTTGAGATTTTACCTGAGGCTTTAGCGAGTGAAGAGATTATTAATACGGCTGGTGTTGTGGCGAGTGACGCTGCGGGTCGGGCTACGGCTGATGCGGCTGCGGCGGCATCTACGCTTGTTGATACTGAGGGCTTTAGAGCACCTGCTCTACTGGTAGGTACGGTCTTTCTTGACCTTAATGATAACTCTGTTTTTGATGATAGTGACTTGGGTGTTGAGGGTGTCAGGCTTTACTTGTCTGATGGTCGCGCTATTTTAAGTGATAAAGATGGTCGGTATACCTTCTTGAGTTTAGAGCCCGGTGTTGAGGTTCTTAAGGTTGATCAAACAACATTACCTGCGCGTTATTTAAAAGAAACCCAATCAGAAGTAAGTGAAGGCTTGTGGCGCATTAGACTCGAGCCTGGGCATATGACACGGCAAGATGTTCCACTTTTACCTGCAGGGGCACGCTTGAGTGTTGATCAGGTGCTGAATGTTTTTGTGGGGCCTGTCAGTCTTAAAAAACAACTTGTTTCTTTTGAAGATAATCAGGCTTTTGTGGTTCTTACGGTTCGATCTGAATCAGCTTTACCTGAACTTGAAATTCAAGATGGTGAGCAAGTCTTTGTCTTGGGTGATGTTGAGGCTGGCTTTGAGCAAGTGATTCGTTATGAGCTTATAGGTGATAAGGATAGTAGTTTGACTGCGCCGATAGTGAGGTGGCGCTTACGATGAAGAACGTTAAGATTTATTTACTAACTTTGCTTTGTTTGTGGTGCAGCGCGGTGTTTGCCCAAACGCAAACAGATACGCAGACACAGGTTGAAGTTGAAGCTATTTTGCCACTTGTTACTGTGGGTAATGAGTTGGGTGGCGGTTGGAACCCTAGTGGTGATGTGTTTGAGTTTCGTTTAACTGAGGCTAAGAAGGTTCGTTTCTGGCTTTACTCTGCAACGATTGATTTGGCGGGTCAAGAGGGTGATGAGAGTTATCAAGATGAGCCTTTGCTAGCTAGCTTTTACCTTAAACAAGGCACTGAAGTTTTGAGTTTTGGTGACTTTGAAGAGGGCCCTTCTACGTGGATACCTTTTTATGAGGGTTTGTTAGCTGCTGGCACGTATCACTTAGAGAGTTCTGTGACCGGTAAAGGTAAAAATGTGTTTGCGCCTGTCCTTGAAGTTGAGGGTGAAAGGCAGCCTTTACAGAGTTTCTTGCCTACCATTAATGTTTCTGAAACAGCTTGGCTTGAGGGTGCTAGTTTTGAGCTGACGAACGAGGCGGCACTGGGCACGTGTGAGCTTAGTATTTATGATGGTGACGGTCCTGAAGAGTTAGCTATGCGTCTGGTTTATCCTAATGGTGAATACCTTAACTTAGAGGTTCCTAGTAACCGTGAGTGGGTAAATTACGCTCATTTAGATCAGTTAGGTCGCTACCGTATTGAGTTGCGTCAGCCTGAAAATGCTTATCAGCGAACCAATGCTATTCGCATTAAAGTTAGCTGTAATGAGCAGCGTATTCCTTTAGAAGTCCAAACCGAACTCGAGCTTGATCATCCTATTGAAGTGCGTGTTATAGATACCTTGGGTCACACCCTTGCTATTCCTTATAGTATTTATAAGTCTGATGCTAGGCAAGTTTATTTAGCGAAAGACGCTTCTTATCGCCTTATTGAAAAGCAAATTGAGGGTGGTACGGATTCAGGGCTTAGAGAAGCTAGTTTTGGCATTGAGGGCGGTAAAGTTACTTTTATTCTTGAACTCATTGAACACCCTATTCTTGTTACGCCTTCAGTTTCGGTAACACCTGCCCTTTTCTTACCCCTACCTGAACCTTTGCTTGAATTAAACTTAGTAACCATTCCAGTACCTAGCATAGTGCTCACACTCGAGCCTTCGCTACTTTTAGAGCGTAGTTTGTCGCAGGTGGCTGCGTTGGCCTGTCAGGTTATAACCGTTACTTTTAACATCATTAATAATGGCCCGGTAGCTACGACGTATACCTTAAATGAGCGTTTACCTGCGGGTGCTCTTTTGGTTGAGGGTAATTTAGCATGGCAAGGCACGTTAGCTGCGGGTGAAAGCGCAACGCATAGTTACAAATTCGAAATGACGCCTAGTTTCAATAACTCGAGCTTTAAAGCTGTGCTTTCTTCTGATGCGCCTGAGCAAATCAGTGAGGCTAGTTTTGCTTATTTACAAAGCAGCGCTACACTTACACGCATTGCTCCTGAAGGGCCTTTGTATGCTCAAGATGAAGCTGTTCTTCGTTTTAGTGTAAGCAATCCTTTAGCTTATGATGTCACTTTGAGTTTAGAGACTGCTTTTGCCCGCATGCAGCTTTTAGAGGGGGCAAGCACGCTGTTTCTTCCTGCTTTATCGACTGCGAGTACTGACTTTAGAGTGCAAGTTGGAGATGCAGGTGTAACTGCCATGCAAATCATTCCGTTTGCCTGTGAAGCTTTATCACGAGAGAAGCATGCTAGCCAAGACCCTGTTATTTATCAGGAAGATGTTTTAGCTGTTCCGCAATTACCTGCTGCTAGACAAAATAGCACCATCATCATTGATATGGCTGCTTATAAACTGCCTATCATTGAGGGTCTTATTTTGGTTCAGGAACTCCCTGAAGGTCTAAGCTATTTGGCTGGTACAAGCTTTGTTGATGGTGAAGCTGTTGCTGACCCTGATGTTGCAGGTCAAGCGCTTATTTACACTTTAGAAAACAAAAGCATTGCCACGGTTGAGTTTGATGTATTACACGAAGCAGCTTTTAGCTTAAGTACTGAAAGCAGTAGCTTAGTTGTGCTTAGCCCAAATCCAGAACTTATTTTGGGTAAAGAAAGCGCACTCGAGCTTGTTGAAGCTGCCACTGCTTTACAAACTGCTGCACCTGCTGTTAAGGAGCGGGTTGGTGCGGTTATTTTGTCACCCTTACGTAACAGCCTGATTCGCTCGGGTAACAGTACTGCCGTGAGTGTAGACGGGCCGCTTGGTGAAACACTCGAGCTTATTGTTAATGGTGAGCGTATTGAGGCTGGTCAAATTGGTACCAAAACCTATGATGAAGGCTTAGCTCGTCAGTCTTTTGATTATGTGGGTATTGAACTTAAGGTAGGGCCTAACTCTGTCATGCTGACCAGCACGAATGCTGAGGGTCGTGTTTTACGCGATAGGCTTACTCTTTATGTGGCTGGCGTGCCGAGCCTTGTAACCTTAACGCCTTTAAGTGACCTTTTGGCTGACTCTGCCAGCCCGCTTGTGTTTGAAGTTAAAGTGCAAGATGCTTGGGGTAACACGCCTGCAGATGGCTTTATCACTTTTGAAATTGAAGGTGCGCAGCCTGCAGGTAAAGACGCTACCGAGCAGCAATCTGGGTTTCAGGTAGCTATTCAAAATGGTGTGGGTCAACTAAGCTTAGAGCCGCTTGTTGCCCCTGACATTATTACCATTACGAGCATTATGTCTAAAGAGCTTGGCTCGCAGCAATTTGAAGTAAAGAGTAGTTTACGTGACTGGATTGTCGTGGGTTACGGCAGTGCAGGTGCTGGCTATAGTGATGAGTTAAGCTTTGGCGTTGAAGCCAGCTTCTTTGCACGTGGCAGTATTTTTGGTTCTTACCTACTCACCTTAGCAGGCAACTACCCTAACAGCCCGCTTGGTTTATTTGGTAGTGGCAATTACTTAAGCCCTTACAATGACTTCCCAATTGTAGGTTCACAAGGTACTTACGCTCAAGATGCCTTCTCGCAACAAGGCATTTACGCAAGACTCGAGCGTGACCAGAGTTTCTTGCAATATGGTGATTTTTCAACCGCCTTGCAAGGTCAGTATTTGGGTATTGCTAGGTCTTACACGGGCTTAAATGCAAGTTGGCAGCTTGGCAATGTAAATTTACTTGGGTACGCGGCTCGTGCCAATGTAAGTGATCGAGTTACTGATCTTTATATTAAAGCAGATGGCACTAGGGTTTACACGCTTCCTAATAACAATATTAAGGCTGACACTTTACAGCTTGCAGTACTTAAAGCTAACTGCGAAAGCCCTAAAGACTTTATTACACAAGATGATGACCCTTTAGTACGAACCTTAAACGCTGGCTTTGACTATGTTCTAGATGAAACTGGCATTCTTAGATTAAGCA
>CAYGTA010000133.1:6361-10953 GCA_964352605.1 uncultured bacterium
TATGGTCAAAACCAAGACTCAGCAGGTCTAGCGGCAAGTGCACAAGTTGCCTATACCCAAGGCAACCTAAACACCGAATTACGTTACGACTTAACGACCGATGCCTACCGCTCAACCACAGTAACAACAGCCAGCCCCAGCCAAAACCTAAACGGTTCTATAAACTACCAATTCAGCCCTGAACTCGCCATAAGCTCGAGTGCGCAACTTAGCTTAACTACCGAAACTCAATTTAGTGTGAATGGTTTACTATCTTACCTAAGTAATCTTGATCTTGGTTTTGCTAAAAACCCTAACGTGCAGTTTGGTCTTCAATACGCAGGCTCGAGTGCTTCAGATGATGCTTTTAGTGTTTTGCTTGGTACTTCAGTTCAAGATATTTTGGGTGTTTCAGGTAGCGAGCTAAGCATTAATCATAGGCAAGGCGTTATTGGTTTAGCTGACAGCTCAACAGAGTTTAGTGTGGCTTACCCAGTCCTTGAGAATTTAAGATTCCGTATAACCGATAGGCTTGTTTGGGGCAATTCAAATAGCTTCTTATTTGGCTTAGAGACTGGCTTTAGTAATACTAGCTTGTTAAGTCAACTGTGCCGCGTTAGCTTCTGTGAAATGAATGACCCTGATGTTAATTTTGGCTTTACCAATGCCACTGCCCAGTATGAACTCAGTAACGGTGTTGGGCAAGATGCAGGTCGTTTATTGCTTAATGTAGATACCCAGTATCCTCTAAATGAAAACCTTAGTTTTACGGCAGGCGCAAGTCAAAGCATCAGCTTTACTGAAACAGCTAATAACGAAACAGCCTTTAGCTTAGGGACAAACTACAGTACCGAAACCCTGCAAGCAAGCGCTGTTTATGACTTACGTTTTGCCCTCAACACCAAACATGCTTTCTTTGCAAGCAGCACCTTTGAATTAAGCAACAAGCTTTTTGGCAATGTCAGTCTTGACTACTTAAATGAAGCAGGTACAGACCCCAGCCAAGGTCTTAAATTTAGTGTCGCTGGCGCATACCGAGGAAACAGCTTAAGCGTCTTAAGCAATCAAAGTGTTCGTTTTGGACGCTACGCTGAAAACTTAGACTTTAGCCTAACAGGTGACAGCCGCCTTAACTGGCAAATCACCGAAGGCTTCTCAGTAAGAGCAAGCTACCTAAACATACTCGAGCCTGAACTTGGCTACCGTGACCTTATTAGTCTTGGTTCTTCTGTTAACACTTGGCAGGGTGGCAGTATTGCTGGCTACGCTAGGTTATTTCATGACTGGCAACAAAATAACTTTGGGCTTGGTGCTAGCCTAGAGCTTTCACAGCAACTCGGCTGCGGTGTAAATGCCGTTGCAGGCTATAACTTTTTTAATGACATTAGCCAAAATGCAGGTGCTCATTTTGGTGAAAGTGGCGCATTTGTTCGTCTTGACTTTATATTTGATGAACAGTGGCGTTGCGGCGCAGCTAGCCTATCAGGTCAAATTTTAGTTGACGGCAGTCAAGCTTTATCTGGCGTGCGTGTTGACCTTGTTAATCAGCAAGGTGACGTTATCAAGACCAGCATTTCAGATGAGCGAGGTATGTATAGCTTTAATCGTGTAACAGCTAGTACCTATAAACTAATCGTGCATAAACCTTATAACTACGATTTTGCACCTCATGACTTTAGTGAAAGCGATAAGCTTAACTTTATTAGTCTTGATGCTAACGGTGAAATAGAGCTTAAGTTAAGCATTGCAGAGCAGCGCGATTTCTACAACATCCTCTTAATTGCTGAGGAGTAAGTTGTTTTGTTTTCAAATCTAACCAAATCTATAGTCACTTTATTAGCTTTAAGTAGCTTAGCCATAGCGCAAATTTGTGCTATTCCAGGCAATGACGGCAGTGCCAGTCTAAATGGCATTGTTAATAGCTACTGGCAGCCAAGCGCTGCTGCTAGTTACGGACCCACAAGCACCAGTATTAGCTTAAGCAATAAGAGGGGTGCCAGTAGCACGCTTAACAGTGGTGATTTAGTACTCATTATCCAAATGCAATGTGCTGACATTAATGTTAGTAACACAAATGCCTATGGTGATGGTGTAAGTGAAACAGGTGATGGCAACGCTTCAGGCTATACAGATCCTAGTAATTGCTTAGCAGGGCAACATGAATACATCAGAGCAGGCCCCAGCTCTAACGATAGCAATTTAGATTTAAGCCTCTCCCCTTTACAGTTTAGCTACGTGCAAGCAGAAGGTACAAACACACAAGGAAGACGCAGTTTTCAAATCATCCGAGTACCTCAATATATTGACGCAACGCTCACAGCAACCGTAAGCGCTTCCACTTGGAACGGCAATACAGGAGGCATTGTTGCACTAGATATCGCAAGAAATCTCAACCTGAACTCGCAAAGCATAAATGTTGACGGCTTAGGCTTTAGAGGCGGCGGGGGTCGCGACCGCAGTGTCACCGACGGTGTAAACCGCTATAGATGGGATAACGATACTCGACATGCTAGTAAAGGCGAAGGCATTGCAGGAACCCCACGCTATGTCAGCAACAAAATTTCACCCAACACAGGCAGCCCAGCAAGCATAACTGACAATGGTTCAACTTGGCGAGGCTACCCCACAGGCACAAGTTCAAGAGGTGACTTTGCCCGCGGAGCACCTGCTAATGCTGGGGGCGGCGGCATTTTTTGGAATGGTAGTAGCGATAACGGTGGCGGTGCAGGTGGCGGCAATGGTGGCGCAGGCGGCAGAGGGGGTGCAGGCTGGCGCAGCTTTGGCTATACCGGCGTACAATCAGATTACAGCAATCTACCTGAAAAAAAATGGGGCTTTGGCGGTTCAAACGTTCCTGCATCGGTAGGTCAAATTGTGTTCGGCGGGGGTGGCGGTGCAGGCGATAACAACAATAACAGTACAGCCGCACAATCTAGTGGCGCTAACGGTGGCGGCATTGTGCTTATTCGTGCTCATAACATAACTGGCACAGGCAACATTTCAGCGCGAGGTGCCCGAGCTGCCGACAACCCTCTAAACGACGGAGCAGGTGGCGGGGGCGCTGGCGGCAGCATTGTCGTCATAAGTAGAAACTCGAGTGCTAGTTTGAATCTTGATGTAAGCGGTGGGCGTGGTGGAGACGCTTGGCCAACGGGCGGTTCAGCCCATGGTACCGGTGGTGGCGGGGGCGGGGGTGTCATTATTAGTACCAGCACTTATAGCACCCAAGTTTCAGGTGGCGTTGCAGGCGATACAACCACCAGTGACTCACCTGCAGGAGGTGCAAAGCATGGTGCACAATCAGGCACGACAGGCCTAGAAACCCTCATTAGCCTTGCCGCTGACAGCCCAGGCGTTAATACTGCTTATAACTGCCTTGCAGATATCGCTGTCAGCAAAACAATTGATACCAGTACAGCAGCCATAACATCAGGTTTAATAACAGATGCAGATGGCAGTGGCAATGTCACCCCAGGTGATACCGTTACGTTTAGTATTGAAGTAACAAATTTAGGACTCAGTAACGCAAGCAGCATAATCATAAATGACAGTGTTCCAGCAGCTTACAGTTATGTAGCTAGCAGCATTGCAGGTGGAGATTTTCAAAATGACAGCGACCCAACAGGCACAGGCTTAAGCTGGACCATAAGCAACCTAACAGCAAGCTCGAGTACCAACTTAAGCTTTAGGGCTCTTGTTAACGAAGCGGCACCAAGCAGTTACGAAAATACTGTAAATGCCTCTACCAGCAGTTTAGAAAGCTCAAACGACAACAATAGCTCTTCTGTTACGCCTGATGTCTTAAGAATTGTGAAATATGTTTGTAATGAATCAGCTGAGTCAGATAACACCTGTGACGCAGCTGATTTTAGCTTTACGAGCTCAGCTAGCCCCGGAGATATTTTGGTTTACAAAATCACTTACGAAAATTTTGCTACACCCATAACACAGTTTGTTTTTGAAGATACCGTACCTGTCTTTACAAGCCTTATAGAAAATGGTTTTGGCTTGCCAAATGAAGTTAGAATTGAATGCCATAACGCAACTGGAAACGTTGATATTGACCTTGGCAGCTTTCCTATAACTACAGTTACAGCTGACATTATTACAGAATGCAGTGGCAGCATCTTACCCAGTCAAACAGGCGCTGTTCTTTTTAAAGCGAGAGTTAACTAATGATAAAAACTCGAGCTTTTGAAGTGACTTTGGTTACTCTTAAATTTTTCTTTATGGTAGTTCGCATCTTTGCTTTGGCTTTTTTGCTAGCTTTGAAGCAACTGAGGACTAGTTTTTATGGGTAGACAGGTATTTCTTTTTTTCAAGCAGCAACCTTTACTTAAAACACTTTGGGTTTTTCTTATTCTTCTTTACCTTAGCTTGGCTATGGCTGAAGGTTCTGCCCAAATTGCTTCTGCAATACATGGCTTAAATCAACCCTTGTACGAGTACAGTGTAAGTAGTTCTTTGTTATCAACAGACCTGCACCCTCAATATGTCATTTTAGAAAACGCTAACGAAGTTATTAATGTTTCGTTATGTGCTGAAGATCATACAGGTGGCACGCAAGATAGTATCTATTTTGAAGTTTGGGCTACCACACAAACAAATGGTAA
>CAYGTA010000134.1:0-10874 GCA_964352605.1 uncultured bacterium
TGGTTTCAACGGTCCAAGACCG
Source organism: uncultured bacterium (assembly GCA_964352605.1). Taxonomy (GTDB): domain Bacteria; phylum Deinococcota; class Deinococci; order Deinococcales; family Trueperaceae; genus JAHEBB01. The sequence continues at coordinate 23 of CAYGTA010000134.1, forward strand.
CGTTTAGTTCTTTAAGGAACTAAACGGAAATGGCATAAGAGCTTAGCCCTAGGGTCGGAACAGCTCCCTAAACAGTCTTGAACCACAAGAGCGAAGTGGTTATGGACTAAGATCCGCAATCAAAGATGACACCACCGGCTCAAGACTATAGCCTTTGGCATTTAAAACGCTTAGCTAGTTTTAAATGCCAAACTAGGTGAGTAAAAACAGATCTACTAAGTTGATGGTGTGTTTAACTTGAAAGCTGCTATATATTCTATAAGGGCCAAAGCCAAAAGCTGTTTTGGTGCAACTTTTTCTGAAAATGCTTAGAGAATCAGACAATGAGCTTTTCCACGAGTTGTTGTCCTATCAAACAACCCGCGCGACCTAGGGGACTACAAAGAGACCAATCCCAAAGCTGGCGCAATTTGTCGTGGAAGCGCTCAATTATCAAAATGCACCTGCAATAAAAAATGAGTAAGCCCGAAAGCTTACTCATTTTTTAGGAGGAAAGAAACTTTATTCGCTAGCTTCGTCTAGGAATTGCTGTAGCTTCTCTGTATTAACGGTAATAGGTGCACGGCGACGACGTACTGCGCCATACTCTAAAAGGCGTGCTAAGCAGTGAGACACCGTCTCACGAGTAGCACCAATCATTTTTGCTAGGTCTTGCTGAGTTAGATTAAGATCAATAACCGTGCCACGTTCACCGTCAACACCAAAGTCATTAGCCAAACGAAGCAGTAAGTTAGCTAAGCGACCCGGTGCATCAAAAGCACCCACTTCAGCAAAGCGTGATTGTGCTTGCCAAAGGTTAGTTGACATAACCTGAATGAATTTCATAGCAATATGCGGATGGGTTGATAAAAGACGCTGAAAGTCAGCCTCTGGCAAAACAATAAGCGTAGTATCAGTAACCGCTTCAGCTTGGTTCGGGCGACGCTCACTTGGTAAAAGAAGTAATTCACCAAAAATATCGTACTTACCAAAAAGAGCTAAAATCATTTCTTTACCATTAGGGAAGTACATGCTGATTTTCACCATGCCATCACGGATAAAGTAAAGCGCATCAGCGTGATCTTCCATATGATAAATAATTTCACCCGCAGAAAACTTTTTATAAGGCGTAATGCGTGTAATCTGCTCGAGTTCTTCAGCCGAAAGATCTTCAAATAATTGTGTGTTCTTTAAATGCCATACAAGGCTTGGGTATTCATGCATGTTGAAAGGTATATCATCATGCAAGCGTATGGTGCAAGCATTTCTATGCTAAATATGAGTTATTTAACATATTTATTACATCTAAAGCTGCAAAATAGTAAATTTTTTAACGCTCTTGGGGGCTAAGTAGATAAGCTATAAGTAATTGTGTAGTTGCGTCTAAAGCTTTTTTGTGTGTTCTCTCATAAGCATGTGAGGCATCTACCCCAGGTCCAATAAGAGCAGCCTTGTAACTACCACCTGCACGCCAAGCAGCAGATGCATCTGACCCGTAATAAGGGTAAATATCTGTCTTAAAAGGAATATCATTAGCTTTAGCTAGTCTTCTAAGTTGCTGATTCAAGCGGTAATCATAAGGCCCTGAAGAATCTTTTACACACAAGGTCACGCTGTACTCATTGCTAGCTTGACCTTCACCCACAGCAGCCATATCTAGGCAAAGCAACTCAATACTTGCTTCCGGAATACCTGCCGCAGCACCATGACCAACCTCTTCATAGTTAGAGATAAAAAAATGAACATCCGTTTCAGGTGTTTCGTTACGCTCGAGTAGTGTCTTGGTTGCCAGTAGAGAAATCGCAACTGAGGCTTTGTTATCTAAGTGACGGCCTTTAACAAAGCCTGTTTCAGTAACTTGCGGTTGCGAATCTAAAGAAACAAAATTGCCTACTTCTACACCAAGGGCAGCAACATCTTCACGGTTAAACACTTCGGCGTCTAAGCGAAGTTCAACAGTGTAGTCACTACGCTCGAGTTTGGCGAGTTCTGGCCCGAAGACGTGGGTGGATTGTTTTACGTTAACGATGGTTGCGCTAATTTCTTGACCATCGAAGGTGTGTACTTTGCAGCTTGCGCCTTCTATGGTGCTCCAGTCATAGCCGCCCACTCGGCTTAACTTGAGTCGGCCTTTTTCTTTGACTTCTTTAACCATCACGCCTAGCGTGTCTATGTGCGATATAACTGTGCGGGCTTGTCTGCTTTTTCCAGCTATCGTCCAGATAAGAGCACCTTTAGGTGTTCTTGAGCTAATAATGCCCATGTCACTTAAGTAACGCTCAACTCGGTCTAAAGCAAGCTCAGTAAAACCTGTCGGAGAAGGAATAGAAAGTAGGTCTGTAAGTACCTTTGTTGCATAATTAATGTCTAACTCGAGCGCCACCATGCCTCTCAGTTTACATCAAAGACAAGGTGGGTATTGATTAGAAGCCTCACAGTTTAATACCAAGTCCGATTGGGACGTAATCAACTCTGTAAGAGTTTATGAAGTACCTTTTCGGACTTGGTATTATATTCAACTGCCTAGAGCTAATACTAAAGTACTCGTTTCACAACTTGTAATTGGTTTAATAAATTTTTTGCGTAGCTTGACTTTGTACTGTCATCAACCGTCACACGCATGTGGTGAGCGTTGGCATGTATAAACCTTGTTTTGCTTAAAGCAATAGCGACATGCCCTGGAAAGAATAGTAAGTCACCGAGTTCTATTTCACTTGCAGCTGTTGTATTCCCTTGCTTTGACTGCTGGTCAGCATCTCGCTCTAAAACAATGCCAAAATGCCCATAAACCGTCTGCACCAAACCTGAGCAGTCTAATCCCCAAGCTGTAACGCCCCCCCAAACATAAGGCGCATCAATAAACCGTAGGGCTAATTGACTAATCTTCTTAGCACTCGAGCTGGGCATGAGCTCAAAGGGTTTTAAGAGTGAGGAGCGCACATAGGCTTTTTGATTTTTGGCAAGTAGCACTTCTGACCAGTTATTTTCTTCTTTGATAACTTGAAGAATAGCACCTAAGCTAAGCTCCATTTTGATAGCTGAAGCTACTTTTGCTGCTGTAAACGCGTGTGCGCGTGGCACAGCAATCTGGTGGCTTGCCTGTGGAATATGGTGGCTTAGTGCGGCTATTGCTAGCCAGCCTAAGTAATTGTCTTTTTCTCTAGCGACTCTAACAAATTGATCTTCGCGGTCAAAAACTTTAACCCGCTCACCATAAATAAGTTCAGATACCACTTCGGCTTCTTCGTTGGGTTCAGCTCGCAAGAAACAACGAGCTACTGCTAAGTACTGGCTTGAAGGTTCTATAAAATTAACTCTTGAAGCAAGCTTGTGGGTTTTGGCAAACTGATAAAAGAAGGGTTCAAAATCTGGGGTGGCTAAGCCTTCTAGGCTGCCCCCTTGGGCACGAACAGTACAAAAGGTTGTTCGTTTATCAGGAATAAGTTGACTTAGTTCTTCTTTTAGGCGCGCATCCAGCGTCGTCATTACGATTCGTCACCTTTACCTAAGGCCTGCCATTCATCAACACTCGAGCTTTCTTTATAGGGCACAAGGCCTTGTAAATAGCCTGCTCTGGCTATCATGTAGCCTGCTAAGGGTGTCGTTATTAAGAAAAAGATGGCAGTTAGTAAGACTCTTTGGGTAGCTGCTACGGGTATAAAAGCAATGGCTGCGCCTAAGAATATACCTAAGCCCCCTAGCGTTACGAGTTTAGAAGAGGCGTGTAATCTGGTGTAAAAGTCAGGAAAGCGAAACATGCCTATGCCTGCTGCCAAAATAAAAAAGCAGCCCACTAAAATAAAGAACTCTGCAATGATGTTAGAGCGCACGGTAAGCGCATCGATACTTAATTTAGCGTCTTCGGCAGCAAAACCAAAACTCATCAATAGGCAGCTTAGGAAAATAAATCGAATCATTACATTACCTTTCGGTTAAGCAAATACCTAGCGAGTGCAACAGTACTTAAAAAACCTAAAATAGAGAATAGTAAGGCAACATCTAAAAGGTCAGTAAAGCCTGTTTGTAAGGCAATAACGACAACCAAAATGGCGAGATTGGAAGTCAAAAAATCCATGGCTACAATTCGATCACCCCAAGTTGGTCCTTTTAGTATTCTATAGACTGTTAAGAGCATAGCTATAAGCAAACAAATAAGCGCAATTATCAAAACCATAGTTACTCCATAAATCCTAAAATGAGCTCTTCCATGCGGGTCACACTATCTTTTGCTTTATCAATATCAGCTTCACCCATAGCGTGAGCGTAAAGCAATGTCTTATCTTCAGAAACACCCATAGCTACAGTACCCGGCAAAAGTGTAATTGTTGCAGCTAAAAGTGATATAGCCTCATTACTTTTTACTTTTAGAGGCACTGCAATGACATGTGGGTCAAAAACAGGTTTACGCATAAAAGCTAAGCGTGCAATGACAACATTAGCAATAAACAGCTCAATAAAAAAGCGGTAAATAAACCTAAAAACAGCCGTAGCACGCGTTATAAAACTGTCTTCTTGATTACGTTGTATAAGTGCTAAAAGCACAATGGCCAGAAGAGCACCAATAGTTAAGGTAAAAGGTGTTAAAGAACCCAAAAACAGGGCCCATAACAGGGCAGTAAGTATAACAACAAGAAGCGCAAGCATTATTCACTCTCACTTTCTGAGTGATCATCATGATCTTCACCATGATCTTCTAAGTCATCACCAATTCGAGGCGTGTCATAGCTAACCAAAACGGCCTCTATATAACTCGAGCTGTTCATAAGTTGTGCTGCGGATTGATCAGCTATATTGTAGAGTGGGCCGCTAAAAATGGCCAGAGCAATCACTAGGCTTGTGGCTATTGCCGTGACTGTTTTCATGCCTAAGGGTAAAACTACTTTATGTACAGAGTCATCTTCACCCCAGAAGAAACCTCGCCATATTTCTACAGTTGCGTATAGCAGTAAAAAGCCGGCAATGATGGCTGCTGCTGCCACTAGGTAGTGGAGTACTCCGCCTTCTTGCAAAACACCAGCTATGAGCGAGAATTTACCAATAAAGCCGCTACTTGGCGGCATGCCTGCTATAGCTAGGGCACTTACAAAGTAAGCTAAGCCTAACCAAGGGTATTTGTTTAGGTGGCCTTCACTTATATAGCGTAAGCCTCCTATTTTTTCAGCTAAGGCAGCTATGAAAAACAAGGTCAAGACAACCGTAACAGAATGCATTAAGTAGAATAGAGCTGCACTTAAGCTGTCTACCCCACCTGAGAAAACGCCCATCATAATGTAGCCAACACTGGCAACATTGGCAAACGCCAAAGCGTGCCGCCAGCGTGACTGGGCTATCATGCCAAGCGCACCCGACAGCATGGTTAAGCCTGCTAAGGCAAACAAAATGGTTTTAATGAGAGGCTCTTCAGGGAACATAAGGGTGAAGGTGCGAATCAGCGTGTAAGCGCCAACTTTGGTTAGTATGGCTGCAAAAAATGCACTTGCTGCGGCAGCTGGCACAGGGTAGGCATTAGGTAACCAAAACCCTAAGGGGAACATAGCTGTTTTGGTTGCAAAAACCAAAGCAAGCATCATGGCAACCAGCGTTAATCTAGCGTCGGGTCCGTTACTGGCAAGATAGGTACTTACCTTAAGACCTATATCTGCCATATTAAGCGTACCAACCAAACCGTAAGTTAAGCCTGCAGCCATAACAAAAACAGCAGATACAACTAGGTTAATAACAACATACTTAAAGCCTTCACGCAGCTGGGGTAGCTCGTTACCAATCAGGAGTAAGCCGTAAGAAGCAATCAACATGACTTCAAAAGCCACAAACAAGTTAAAGAGGTCACCTGTCAAAAAAGACATGTTAACGCCCATAATTAAGAACTGCAAAAGGGCGTGAAAGCCAAAACGCTCTCTTAATTCATTAATGAGTTTAAACTGACCTCGCCTAGGTTCATGCTGCAAAGAAGAACTTGCAAACAAAACACTAAGCAAAGCTGCCATGCTACTAAGCGTCAGCATGATAGCACTAAGAATATCTACAACTAAGCTAATGCCCCAAGGTGCAGGCCAACTCGCCATTTGGGTAACCAAAACCTCTCCTGTTAAGGCCCGCTGTAACAAACTAAGACTAGCAAGCAAAGTACAAAACGAAGCCAAAGCTGCCACAAAAGCTCGAGCTGTTCTTAGAGGTATAAGTAATAGCAAAGCGCCACTTACTAGAGGAATAAGTACAGGTAAGGGAATAAGTACAGATAAAGGCGTAGCATCTAGAAAAGAAAATAGGTTCATGAATTTGCCTTACTAGAACCCGTTTCTGGTGACACACTAGGCCTTTCAGGATCAGCATAATTCTCTAGGAATTCTATAGGGTCAGGCTTTTCGGTGAGTTCTTGCACATGGTCTGTACCAGTTGCTTGGTACGCCCTTAGAGATAAAACCAGCAGTAAAGCTGTGGTACCAAAGCCAATGACAATGGCGGTAAGAATAAGGGCTTGCGGTAAAGGGTCAACATATTGCCCTGCGTTATTAAGCAAGGGTGGTTTACCGGGTGCAACACCTGCTCCTGCAACCAAAATAACAAGATTAGCGCCATAAGCCATGAGCGATAAGCCCAAGATAACTCTAATGAGCGCTCTTGAAAGCACCATAAATACACCTGCGCCCACCAAGATAGCAGCCAAAAAGGGAAGCAAAATCTCCATAAGTTTAAGCCTCTCCTTCTTTATTAAAATCTTCAGCCAATAAATTAATAATAGTTAAGGTTGTACCTATAACTACCAAAAAGACACCCAAGTCAAATAAAGCAGCACTGGCCCACTCAAAGCTACCAACAAAAAACCAGTCACTATGGCCATGAGCACTACGCAAAAAGTCAGCCTTAAAAAACATGGGGTAAATACCAGTTGACACCGCAATTAATAAGCCTAAAGGAACCAACCGCAAAGGCTCGAGTTTTAAAAGTTGGCGGTCTAGTGACATGCGGGCAAGTAGCGCGGTAACAGCAACTATGAGTCCTGCTATGAAGCCTCCCCCTGGTGCATTGTGACCTCGTAAGAAGAAGTGAAAGCCTATGGCAAGTAGCGCAAACACAATAGGCATGGCTAGGGTTTTAAAGACTAATTCAGGGTATTTAGTCATGCTGAATCCTAGTCATTGTCAAGGTCTCCTTTGGTACGTTTTACGGCAATGCGTAAAAGTGCAAATACGGAGACAGCGACTATAGAAAGTACGGTGATTTCACCCATGGTGTCATAACCTCGAAAATCTACCAAAATGACATTTACAACGTTGTAACCCCCACCAACAGTTTTGCTGTGTTCAATAAAGTAATCTTTAATACGCTCAGCAATAGGTGTTTGCACGGCTATAAGTGCCGTGAATAGGGTGGCTGCTACACCTACTGATAACAGCGCATCTAGCATAGTACTTTCTTGAGGTCTTGAATATCGTTTTAAACGAGGTAAAAACCTGAAGACAGATAGAAACAAAATAATTGTTACCGTTTCAATAAGTAGCTGAGTTAAAGCTAAGTCAGGCGCGCTTTGTAAAACAAAGATAAGCGTAGAGGCAAGCCCTGCTAAGCCCGCAAAAATGATGGCAGACAAGCGATTTTGAGCACCTAAAACACCTATAACGCCTACGATGATGGCGGCAGATACAAATATGTATTCTAAAGGTATGGTGCTGAGTGAGGCTGGTGTAAACCGCCATAAGACAGAAACACCTATTAGAGCAAGCGCAATGATCGGCACCCGCAAATGGCTAGCAAAACTCGCACCTTGGGTGGCTTTGGTAAAACCAGCAGCGAACTGTTCTAAACTTTTTATAAGTGCGTAATAGAGGCTGTTATTGTTCCAATTAGGGGTAATAGCTTTTTGAAAACCATGAAACTGGTCTCTTATTAGGTGTAAGCCAAAACCCAAAACCCAAGTTAATACACTTAAACCCAAAGACAAATTCAGGCCATGCCAAATATAAAGCTTTTCAGGTTCATAACCAAAGCTAGGCGCAGCCAAATTAGTAAACCAGACAGCAACCGTGCTTTTTGTCAAAGTAAACCCGTGTAGCGGATTTAATGCCACAATACCAAAAGCAATAACAGCAAGTGCCAACGGTGCGGCAGGCAACCAAAGACGAACCGGAGCCTCATGCACGTTGGCTTTTTCGCACTTAAAGGAACCAAAAAAGACCTTTAAAAAACGAAGCGAATAAGCAAACGTCATAATGCTACCTGTCACCGCTATTGAGATTGGCACAAAGCCCTCATGCAGCATTTCTTCATAAAAAAGCTCTTTAGAAATAAAGCCACCAAAAATAGGAAGGCCCGCCATGCTCAGCGCTGCAGGCAAAGCAATAGCAAACGTTAAAGGTAACTTTCTGCGCAAACCAGATAACTTGCTAAGGTCACGCGATCCTGTCTCATGGTCAATAATCCCCACCACCATAAAAAGTGCCGCTTTAAAAGCCGCATGATTAACCAAATGAGCTGTAGCAGCAAAGGCATGCCCAGCACCATAGAGTGACATTAAAATACCTAACTGAGATACCGTAGAGTAAGCCAGCAAAGCTTTAAGATCATTTTGCCGAAGGGCCAAATAAGAACCCCAGAACATTGTTATAAGCCCCACAAACAAAACAATCGGTGCAAACAAAGTCATTTCAAGCAAAAAGCTAAACTTCGCCACCAAAATAACACCCGCTTTAACCATAGTTGCACTATGCAAAAAAGCAGAAACAGGCGTAGGTGCCTCCATTGCAGTCGGCAACCACAAGTGAAACGGTAACTGAGCAGACTTTGTAAAAGCAGCCAGCAACAACAAAACCACTGCCGGCCCAAACAAAGGACTCTGCTGCAAAACACTAAGCTCGAGTTCTGAAAGCTTCATGGTGCCACCTGCTATGCCTAGTAGCGCAACTGCAACAAGTAACGCTAGTCCGCCAATAGCTGTTATGACTAAAGCTTTTATGGCGCCATCCTGTGACGCTTTACGACTACCCCAAAAGCCAATTAACAAAAAACTACTTATGCTGGTGAGTTCCCAAAAGGCAAATAGGGCAATAAGGTTATCGGCAAGTACCAAACCCAACATAGCGCCACCAAAGCTTAATAAATAGCTAAAAAAGCGACCATGCCGCTCATCTTTACCTAAATAAGCTGCAGCGTAAGCTAGTATCAACAGACCAATACCTGCGACAAGTAAGGCAAACATGAGCGAAAAGCCATCTGCCCGCAGGGCAATCTCAAGATCAATGCTAGCTACCCACGCTAAGCTTGCCTCAAGCGGCGTATTGCTTCTAGCAAGCTCTGCGAATTGCACCAAAAGTAAAGCAGGTACAAAACAAAGCATCAGCACATAGCCAGCTCGAGCTTTTAAGAATCGGCCTAAAAAGGGTGCGATGATTGCGCCTATAAAAGGCAGCAGTACGCTCCATAGCAAAAGAGATTGGGCGTTCATAGTGTCACCATTAAAATGTTTCTTTTCATTACAGCGTTAGTTTACCTTGTCAATAAGAGGACAAATAACCAAGCTAAGCTCGCGCCCTCATGGGATCTATCGTTTAAAATTTTCTTTACTCTGCATAGAGCATCATTTAAGACCTAGCTTAAATTAAAAAGCTGGCTTAGTCTGCGAATTTTTCGCTTAGCTCAATAAGGTTAAAGTATTCTTCAATTTCATTGAAGTTAGCAACTTTAAAGCCGTTCACATAAACTGTTGGGGTACCCCGAATACCCAATTCAACCCCTGCATCATAAGCAGTTTGCACAAGATCAGAAAACTGGCGCTCTGCTAAACATGTTGCCATAGAAGCAGTCTCTAAGCCAATGTCTTGCGCTAAGCGCACAAAATAGTCAGTCGCATCAGGCAGAGCCTCCCATGCTTGCAATCTTAAAAACAAGGCATCATGAAACGTCCAGAAAGCCTCTGCATTATTTTCAGCAACTACACATTCGCTTGCTTCAGCTGCAGGAAAGGCGTTCGGATGAATGGTAATAAGGGGAAAATGATGAAACTCAAACCGAACATCATTACGCGCTAACAATGTTTCTTTAAGTTCAGGAAAAATACCTGTCGCAAAACGTGCACAAAAAGGACACTGAAAATCACTAAATTCACGAATCACATGCTTAGCATCAGCAGGCCCTAAGACATGCGTTGCCACAGGAAACAAAGTCGTATCAAGCTCAACAAGCTCGAGTTTGAATTTTATCTCATAAGGCGCAGCTTCTCCGGTGACTTCTACCCTTAAGAAATACTGCTCTACTGCTAAAGGCACTTCACCTTGGCCGGCAAGTTCACCAATGCGTGTTTCAAAAAATTCTCTTACGGGGTTTGCTATGCCGTCACCGTAGCCACTTGCGTAGCCAATAATGTCAGCAGCTATAGGAATATTGGTTTCATTTAAAGGACCTTCACCAGATACCGTAAAGGCAACGCCACCACGCTCTTCTACTTCAAAGCTGAAATCTTGACCCAAAAAGTAACCCATGACTGTCTTTAGAGGCTGATAGGCAGCCAGTGCAGACTCGAGTTCGCTAGCAGGCTGACCTATTTGGGCAAAGGCTGTGCTAAGCATAAGTAACAGTAAACAGAAGAATCTTTTCATTATTTTTTAAGTCCTTTCGGTTAGCGGTACAAGCTTAGCTTGTGTGACCCGCTTTAATGTTTCTAAGCTTATCTCAAGAAGAGAGCTTTTTGTGCCGCCCCCGCCATAATTTAGTCTGTGCGTTACGCTTTGTTGATCTATTAAGGTTATGAGGCGATCTTTATGCCCAAAGGGGGGCATGGCGCCTACTTGAAAGCCTGTTATTGCTAAGGCTTGTTCTGGCTTAGCAAATTTTAGTTTACTACGAGATGTACCGACTGCAGCAGCAAGTAGTTTTTGCG
>CAYGTA010000135.1:0-8984 GCA_964352605.1 uncultured bacterium
CAAAGAAGAAGCTCTAATAGACGCAGTGCGAGCTAAAAATACAGATGCAGGTCAGATAGAAGCCGTTAGTATTTAAGTAACAACAACGCTCGCCTTAGCATATTTTTCATAAAGCTTAGTTTGCATGATGTCTTCTATGCGATTCACTGCCGTGTAAATATCCTTAAAAGAAATATAAAGTGGAGCAATGCCCAAACGAATATTATCAGGCGGACGAAAGTCAGGAATAATGTTTTTTTCTTTAATCATGGCTAAATCAATACCCAGCCCTTGCGGATGCCCAAAAGAAACATGTGAACCACGCCACTGTGCTTCACTGGGTGTTTTTAGTTTAAAACCATACTGAGCTAGTTTCTCTTTATAAAGCTTTATAAGAAAAGTGGTTTGCTTTACGCTTTTTTCACGAATGGCTTTCATGCCAACCTCAATCAGAAGGTCAATACCGGGCTCCATAAGCTCTAAAGAAGCAACTGTGGGTGTACCTGTTAAAAAACTCTGCAAGCTGTTGTCGGCCTCGTAAGTCAAAGCAAAATCAAAAAGGTTCTTCTTACCCATCCAACCCGGAATAGGGTTTATAAGTTTATCTTGCAGATCTTCACGAATATAAATAAAAGCAGGTGCACCGGGGCCCCCATTAAGATACTTATAAGTACAGCCAATCGCTAAATCTGCATTGGCTTTATTTAAATCAACATCAACAGAACCAACTGAGTGACTTAAGTCCCACAAGGTAAGTGCCCCTACGCTATGCGCAGCCGCAGTTAAATCTGCCATGTCATACGTGTAGCCACTCTTAAAAACCGTATGCGTCAGGCTAAGCAGCGCAGTGTTTTCATTTAAGCTAGCCTTAAGTTGCTCAACAGGGGCGTAAATGCCATCTTCAGAAGCAACAATTTGCATGTCATGGTTTTTATCTAAAATATCAATGGCACCCTGCATGACATAAAGATCAGAAGGAAAATTAAGATCATCTGTAACAATGCCTGTGCGCTTTGTTTGATGCCTGAGCGCAGCAACAACCAACTTAAACAAATTAATGCTGGTTGAATCTGCCACAATAACTTCATGAGGCTTCGCGCCAATAAGCTGAGCAATTTTTGCGCCAATACGCTTAGGCGCTTCAAACCAACCCTCATTCCAACTGCGAATTAACCTGTCTGCCCACTGCTGTTGAATAAGCGTATCCGCTTTTGCAAGCGTAGCCTTAGGAAGGCGACCCAAAGAATTACCATCTAAATAAATAAGATCATCATCAGGAATAACAAAATGGTTTTTATAAACTGCTAGCGGATCATTAGCATCTTGCTCTTTAGCGTAGTCACTGTTCATCATTTCACCTATAACTTAGAACGAATTTCCCACAAATCAGGAAAAAGGGGCTTAAGGGTAGCCTGCAAATAGTTTACGCCACTCGAGCCACCCGTTCCTAGCTTATGACCTATGGTTCTTTCAACCATTTTCACATGCCTGTAACGCCACTCTTGCATGCCTTCATCAAAGTCAAGCAGATTCTCACAAAGCGCAGCCAGCTGCGGATTTGTATTGTAAATAGCTATAAGTGCAGTTTGCATGGCTTCATTAGGACTTAGTGGAACTGTTACATCTTCTCTTGCTTCTAGCGCGTAATTGTGCGCTTGCAGTAAGCCAATAAACGCATCCCAAAGACTAGCTTCTTTAAATCGCTGCTCGAGCTTTAAGCGCCCCGCACTAGCCTCAGGATGATGATGCAAAAGCGCCTCACGTTTATAACCAAGTAAAAACTCGAGCTCTCTAAATTGGTAAGACTGAAAGCCACTGCTGCTACCTAAGCGGTCTCTAAAACTATTGAATTCTAAGGGGGTCATGGTTTCTAAAATATCTACTTGTGAGACTATGGTTTTTAAGATGCTAAGCATGCGCTTTAAGGTATGCATTGATCTTGCGACATCTTGTTTATTAAAGAGGGTAATGAGGTAATCAGTTTCATGCAGTAGTTGCTTGAACCATAATTCATAAACCTGATGAATGCTTATAAATAAGAGTTCATCATGCTCATCTGATTCGCAATTCTGTAAACTTAAGAGTTCATCTACCGCAAGGTAGCTGCTGTAGGTAATGGTTTTACTGCTGTCGAGATAAGTGTCTTTTGGCATAAGTTCCTTTAATGCTTGCTTAACGATAGCTTCTAAAGCTAAGAACGAGTATATAAAGTATTTGCAGGCATGCTTGCTTTACAAATACGCTATAGGGACTCTGAACATTGAAATGGCTCTTTATTTGATTCTTCTCGTACTCCGCTCGCATGTACTTATGCAGTTTAATCGCATAGTTCCATGGAATCGTTACAACAAGCATACAAATATTCAGCAAACTAAAGAATAGTGTACTGCTGTTGGAAGCGGCACTATCAGGTGTACACAAAAAGAATTAAGTCTAAGGGACATCCTCTAAAGCAGCAGAGCGCAAAATACCCAAAAGCTCCTGCAATTCCTCATCTGCCAAAAGAGGAGCATACAAGCTTTCTAACTTATCCATATACTTCAAACTCAGCATCCTAGGCATACGAAACTCCCCGTACTGCGAAGAAAACAAACGCTGAAGCTTAAAAAAAGCACTCAAATCATCGCCCCAACGAAACACGCTAGGAAAACCCCGCAAGGCATAACAATTCACAACCAAAAGAAAAACATTTTCCTCAGCAGGTGTTGAAACCAACCTCAACCCCAAACGATAACAACGCGCAAAATCAGCACTCGGAATATCTAAAAGACGCACCGTACCCTCACTCAAAGCAGGCTTAAACTGCATAAGCAAATCATAATCATCTGCCCTAAGCTCGAGTACGTCTTCAAGTTGAGTATGTTGCTTAGAAACATGCTCCCAAAAGAGCCGTCGCTCTTGCGAGAATACCGTTACGGCAGACTGCAAATAATCTTTAGCAAACGCTCGAGCAGGTTTGGTTTCACGGTAACGCTTCTTAAAGTCAGGGTCAGGCGGAACTGTTGAAAACAGCAAAGCACGCAAAAATGAATCAGGCATTAAGCTTCATTATGAAACACCAGCATAAGCTGAGAAGCGTTCTTACCTACAAAACCTCAAAACTCGAGTATTGCTTTAATTTGCTTTTCAACCACTTGCCATTGTGCTGTTGAAGCTACAACCAAGTCATAATGCCCTGTGTCCTCTAAGCTAATAAGCTGAACGGTTTCAGCTCGAGTGTTTGCTTGTTTAACGTAGCTTTCAACATAGTCATGTGGCACGGTGTCATCTTGCTTGCCATGTATAAAGACTTGCTTGCAGTTTAAAGGCAAAGGGGCAAGCTGCGCAGGTGAGCCCTGCTGGTATCTTTTGGCTTGCTCACTTGGCGTGCCACCCATAAGTTGTACAGGGGCAGCGTCATCACAAATGTCTCTACGCACAGCTTCAGCTAAGTCAGGTATGCCTGCTAGCGAAATAAAACCTTTTACCTTGAGGGGGTTTTTACTGTAAAGCTCACTGTTGGGGCTTAGCTTTTCTCTAGCAGCTAACCAGTGAACCAAATGCCCGCCTGCTGAGTGCCCCACGGCAACAACACGTGAGGCATCAAGGGAGTAGTCTTGAGCAATCGTTCTTACAAAATCGGCAGCTTTAGCCACATCTAAAAAAGTTTCAGGATAGCCGCCGCCATTACCAAGACGTCTGTACTCAATATTAATAACAGCTAGCCCCAAATGACTAAGCGCCTTTGCAGCTTGACCAAAGTAATCTAAGCTAACCCTTGAACGCCAGCAGCCCCCATGCAGCAAAAGTACAATAGGTGCAAACGTTTTGTTTTCGGGTAAGTAAAGATCAAGAAACTGACTTTCGTTAGAACCATAAACCACTCGAGTTGAAGCGGATGCTTTAGCTAAGGCAAGTAAATCTTGAACGCTCATCATAGTATGAATAGTTTACCTGCATAGTTGCTGTAATCAGGAAAACTGATTGTCTAATATTAGGTTTATGCGCCTTCATATAATTAAGATGAGTTTCCTATTTTGTAAAAGATGTTAAAGCAAGAGTCTCAGGGTATTTTTAGCTTGTAACACTAAAGCCCTAGCTTTGTTTTATATGAGCCAGAGAACGAATAAAAAAGGGGATGCAGACACTTTAGCCTGCATCTAAAAAGACTGCTTCTAATGTGTTTAGCTTAAGCCATTGAGTGAAAACCAACCCTATTGCCTTCAGTGTCTTGAAAGAAAGCAATAAAGCCATTTTCGCCAATGCTCGTTTTTTCTGCTAAGATTTTGCCACCTGCTGCTTCGACACGGCTTAAGGGTAGGTTTAAATCTTCACCACCATTTAAGTAAACAACACTACCAGAGTGACTTGGTTTGTAAGCCATTTCATCCCATTTAACCAGAGCGCCACCTACACCATCGCTATAAGGTAAAAAAGCCATCAGTGAACCACCCTCGTTAAGCATAGACAAGTCATCTGCTGCTAAAACGCTACAGTAAAATGCTTTTGCCCTATCCATATCTGTAACCGGAATTTCAAACCAATTAATTGCACTAGCCATTTTAATCCTCCAACGATGAGCACCTGAACTAAGGCGCCTGCTGCCCCTTTTGCTCACCTACTTAAATATTAAGGCATACTAGTGACAACGTTATGTCAGTAGAAAAAACGGACATTAAAAGATGGAAGGTGGGAAAATACTTTTTACGTTTCAGCCATTGTTTTTGTTACGAATACCGCAACTCAAGACCCTTATTAGACTGCTCTAAGTGCGCCTTACAACCCAAGCGACGCAAAGACACAAACAGCATTAAAGAAAACAAAGGTTCAGGCTTCAACCAACGCAAACCCGTAACACTCAAATAAACTCGAGCTGCTCTTTTTAAGCGTAGTAAACGCCACTCGTAAATAGGCTGAGATGCACTTTCTTCAGCAAATAAAGCTTCTACTTTTAAGGCATTAAAAACATAATAAATAGCCAACATGAAACTTGGTAGCATCCATATGCAATCAACAACAAGCTCACGAAAAAACACCAAAAAACGATCTAAACGAGGGCTACCCCGCTCGAGTACAATCTGTGACTCCCACATTAAGCGCTCTTGCTGAGTGGGCGCTTCTAAACTAAGACTTTGCTTAAAGGGGTTACAACGCTTTAAAAACAGCTTGAGTGTTTCATTACAATTAAGTTCTTGTGCTCTGGCAAACAAATCATTTTCAGTTACACCGTTAGCTATAAGTAAGTCAAAATCAAGGTAATCTTGCGCTTTTAAAACCCAGTTATCAGCTGACCAACTACGGCTCATAACCAGCCCCACCAGTACGGAGTCAACAAGGCTGGGTGTAAGCACCTGCACACCCTCCCAGTCACGCACTTCAGCCTGCTGCCACACTGCCTCAGTAACGGCAGACTGAACACCCTGACGGGCATTCACCACATGCGTAACTTGCGCATGCACATCAAGACGAATAGGGTAAGTCTCATGCTCCAAATGCAAAACCTCATGACTCACATGCGTTGCTGGCGCCTCACCATTTTCAACACCTGCCCGCCAACTTACCCGCCACCCCAAAGACTCAGCCTGCAACACCATAGTGTCAATATCAGCAGCATCAACCAGCAAATCAACATCACCATAACTACGCTTAGCAGGCACATCATAAAGAAACTCAGCTAAGAAAAAACCTTTAAACACCATCACATCAACAAAAACATCTGCCCACAGTTCAAACAAAGGCTTCAAACTAGCTTTCACCTTAAGATGATTCATGCTGGCAAACACAAAGTCACCATGCAAGCCACTGCGTTTAAACTCAGCTTCAGGTAGCACCGCATAAGCAAAAGCAGCCAACTTATGCCGCCTCAAAACATCAGCATGAGGCGCAGCCAAAACATTCCCCAATAAGAAAAGCTCGAGCTGCTGTAAGTCTTCGGTGGTGTTGCTATGTTTTTGGGCACGTGGATGACGTAATGTAAGCATAGTGAGTCCCTTAAGTTGTTTTTATTAGTATGCACTTAATGAGTATTTTTTTCAGTGACCAAAAAGAGCATCCTCAACTAGAGATGCTCTTTTTGTAATAAATTCTAAATAGATGCTTACTATACTTTTGTAACTTGAGCGTTTTCTAAATAATCAACCCAAGGGTTTTCAGGGAATTCTTTTAACCAGTCTACTTTTTTGAAGTATTTACTGCAGTACCAGCAGGGGCTTTTGTCGTCTTCGCTAGCACCATCTGCAAAGTGGGCTTTTTTGATTCGTTTTAGCTTCTCATTGCCAGCTACAAGCTTTAAAAAGCCTTCTGTGAAGCTCATGCTTGCTAGATTGCCGACTATGTCGTCTTGGCTGGCTATGGGACCGTGGCTGCTTAAGTGGCAGCATTTGGTTATGTTGCCTTGTGAGTCTATGTTGACTTCCATCATGTTTAGCGGTGCGCAAGGGAATAGCTGCTCTGTGCTAAAGCCTGGTGCCATGGCTATGGGTAGTGTTTTAGCGTAGTCTGCTTGGAGTTGCCAGATTTGCGCTTCAATGTCTTTACGTTCTGTTAGGCTTAAATCCCAGCCGTTCGCTGTTGTTATAGGCGAGTGCATAAGGTGCCCAAAACGCAGGCCGCTGCTACCTAAACTTTGTACGAGTTCAGCTAGGTCTTTTAGTTCATGTTGATTGTGTTTGGTTATGACCATGTTGTTTGTAAAAGGAATGTTTAGGTCTTTAGCTAGCCTCATGGCGTTTATGACTTGCTTATAAGAGTGCTTTCCGCGAAGTGCACCATGGGTTTCTTGACTGGCACCGTCTAAGCTAAAGGTTATTTGCTCTAGGTTATCTAGGTAAGGCAAGATTTTCTTGTGGGAGCTTGCAAAGTTATAGCCGTTGGTGACAAAGCTAAAGCGGTAGTTGTGAGCTTTGACTTTGGCGAGAAGTTCATCGAAGTACTTGTAAACAGTGGGGTCGCCCCCTGTGAAGGTGAGGTGTTCAAAACCTAAGCGTTTTGCTTGGCTAAAGACATGTTCCATCAGCTCTAAACTTAAGTCGTCATTGCCACCATGACGCCCTGAGAAGCAGTGCTGGCAGGCTAAGTTGCAGCGATTTGTGAGTTCTATAACAATGCGTTTACTCATGTAATTTAGCGTCCACTAGGTTGCTTACAAGGGAGGGGTTTGCTAAAGCGTCGGGTGCTAACAGTAACTCGTAAGCTTTGGCTTGCTTAAGCATCCGACTTAGAACTTGCAATTGAACTTTAGAGGTATGTGCATCTGTCATAATGCCGGCGCTTTGTTGGGCTAGTAAAACGAGGGCTTGAGTTGTGTTTATTTCAGCTAAGCTTGTTTTTGTGCTTAAACCTAAACGCGGAAATAAAATTATGTTAGGCGTGCAAGTAGCCGTAAACCCAGCTGCAAACTTAGGGTTTAAATTAATGACTTTTTTGCCTTCAGGATCATCAAACTCTAAACTTGCATCTTTGTCATTAAAAGCCTGAAACACATCCGGCATGACTGAGAAGCCCTTACGAAAAGCAAGCGCCTCAACGTCATTTCCTGAGGCTTTAAGTAAGACAGCATCATCAGATAAAAACTGCCAAGCCGAGTTAATTAAATTAAGCGTAGTTGTTGTTTTACCAGAACCACTCGAGCCAACTATTAGTAAGCCGGTGTTGTGTTTTTTGAGTCCGCAGGCATGTAAACCGTAGAGACCTTGGGGTCTTAGTAGCATGAGTATGCTTAGCATTATGAATTCACGTTGCGTGTAGAGGCTTTCATGCCAGAAGTAATCTGACAGGTAAGCACTTGCGCGTAGCGTGTGGGTATCTAGGTTGAGTTGAGATGCGCCGCAGCTTAAGTAGAACCCTGTTTTTGTTTTTAAGACTTCTAGGCTGCCTGCATTGTAAACCAAGTCGCCACTTGGTCTTGAAAAAGGTTTAGCTAGTAACTTTATGTCTGAATTTGCTTGAGCGTGATCTACTTGAGTTAAGACAAGTACACGGTTTAATAAGTGATCAAGTTTGCTTAACGTAGCGTAATCTTGACCTGAAACACGCAGGTTTACTGTGCTTATTTGGTAGAAGCGTTGGTAGTCTTGCACGCTTCTTAAGGTATCAAGAGGTGTTTCCCAGACCATCATTTACTCCGCAAAGAACCAAGCTGCGTCACTAGGAACAGCTTTGCTAGATAACTCAACCGTTTGAAAGATGCCTGACTTATCAACCAGTGAAAATAAAGCTGTATTCCAACCCTGAGTTAACTGAAGGTCATAACGAAACACACCCGGAACACCACCTAAAGGACAGTCACCAGAAATACTAGAAGCAGTATTGGCAAAAATGTACTGCACGTAATAATCACCCACTTGACTTAAGCCATTCTGCATAACCGCTTCAGAAGAAGCCAGTGCAACCAAACCCGCTGCATCTTCACCGTTACTAGACACTGTAAAGGCAGAAAACTGATTACTACGCAAAGAACCATTCGTCATAGTCAGAGTGTCACAAGCGGGTAAAGGCTCGAGTAGGTCATCTGCAATGCTGGTTTTTAAATTAACTTCAAAAGCCCCCGTGTTTGTAAGGTGACCTGACGCAATAACGCCTTCTTTATCTGCGTAAAACATGGCATTAAGCGCTGCTGAACCAGCAGTCCAGTTATTAAGTTCAGCCTGAATAGAGTACTGAGGTGATACGGAAGTGCTACAACTACTTAAAAAAATACAAAATAGAGCAGCTAAGAAAGAGTAACGAAACATGCTTTGCTCCTAAAAGAAGAGAGATGGGAGTCATAATCTTCTAAATGCAGTTTAGGCAAAAGAAAAGCCCTTTTAAGGTACGCTCATCACAAGAAAAAGCCCTAGTCAAAGACAAAAGACAGTCAAAAAAATACCAGCACTCGAGTACTCGAGTGCTGGTATTAAAAAAAGAGTGTAGCGAAAAAGGCTGCACTCTTTTTTGTTTGTTTGATGTTTAAACTAGGCGACTTCTTACATAATCAGCTAAATCAGCTACAGCAACACGCTCTTGATTCATACTGTCACGATCACGAA
>CAYGTA010000135.1:9084-10866 GCA_964352605.1 uncultured bacterium
TCAGCTAAATCAGCTACAGCAACACGCTCTTGATTCATACTGTCACGATCACGAATCGTTACGGTATCTTTAAACGCTGCTTCACCTTTACCAATGGTATCAAAATCAACTGTTACACAAAACGGTGTTCCTACTTCATCATGACGACGGTAAGCTTTACCTATATTGCCCGTATCTTCATAAAAAATACGCCCAAAACCAAGCGCCTGCAAATTACGTTTAATCTCTTTAGCTTTACTTGTAATATCCGCATCATTTTTCTTTAAAGGAATAACAGCTACCTTAATGGGTGACAAGTGAGGTCTTAACTTAAGCACAATACGCGACTTGCCATTACCTAAATCCTCATCAGTATACGCTTCAGTTAAAACAGCCAATACACCCCTATCAACCCCAGCAGAAGGCTCAATGACAAAAGGCACAATAGGCTTATTCGTATCAGGGTCAGGAATAGTTAACTTAGCGGTACTATCTTGATTCTTGCCCACCTCAGCAGCTAAACCCAACGTATCCTGATTTTTGCTATGCGAACCCAAATCAAAATCAGTACGATTCGCTATCCCCTCAAGTTCCTCTAAACCATGCGGAAACTTGTACATAATATCTACCGCTGATTTTGCGTAATGCGCTAAGTCAGCAGGCGTTTGCTGATACAAATCTAAATTATCACTCTCTAAACCCTGATCTCGCCACCAAGCAAGCCTATCTTCAATCCACTGCTTATGAACAGCTTCATCTTGACCCGGCTGCACAAAATACTCAATTTCCATCTGCTCAAACTCACGCACACGAAAAATAAAGTTACGAGGCGTAATTTCATTACGAAAAGCTTTACCAATCTGAGCAATACCAAAAGGTAACTTTCGTGAGGTTGAATCAACCACATTCTTAAAATTTACAAAGATAGCTTGCGCAGTTTCTGGCCTAAGGTAAGCATAAGACTCATCATCTTCAACAGGACCTACCGTTGTTTTAAACATCATATTAAACGGTCTTGGTTCCGTCCAATTACCCACCTTGCCATTATCAGGGTCAGCAATTTTAGCTGCATTAAGCGCTTCAGAAGCTTTAGCAGAATCTTTCATTAAATGCGCAACAAGCGCATTCACATCACCAGTATCTTCAAAATCTACCAGCTCAGCTAAAGCCTTTAAAGTGTCTTCTTTCTGATCAGCAAGCAAATGATCAAGACGATAACGCTTTTTACTCTCACGATTATCTACCAAGGGGTCAGAAAAGGTAGCCTCATGCCCAGAGTGACGCCAAATAAGACGATGCGTCAAAATAGACGCGTCAAGCCCTTCCATATCATCACGCTCATAAATCGTGGCCTTCCACCAAGCTGCCTTTAAGTTATTCTTTAATTCCACCCCGAGTGGACCGTAATCATAAGTACCTTGAAGACCACCATAAATATCTGAACCTTGAAAAATGAAGCCTCTTCGTTTACAAAGAGAAACAAGCTCATCCATTGTTTTTGCTGGCATAAGAACCTCCGCATTGTGTGCGCTTTGCACCAAAAAATCCCTAGGTGACAAAGCACCTGGGGACGAGTAAGCCTGTGGGTTTTTGCTTAGCCGCGGTTCCACCCCAGTTCCCTAAAAGTAGGGCACTCAGAGAAATACGCTTAAAAAACGTTACTGCCTTTCGCACTTGTTTACCGCTAGACTCTCACCATCTCTAGCTCGCTACACTACTTGAAAGCAGTTTGGCAACCTTAGTGCTACTCATGTAACTGAGCGCATGACAAATTGTGCCAGAAGAACAGCAAAAAAGCAAGAG
>CAYGTA010000136.1:0-10791 GCA_964352605.1 uncultured bacterium
AGAATTCGTTAGGGAATTTGGAATTTTATAAACACATTTGCAAAAACCTAAGCCCTATTTTTTAACTCGCAAGCCTCTTATACCAAACTGCTTAGAAAGTGTCATAAGACTGAGTGGGTCAGAGCGTACTCCCCTAGGTCGGAATTATAAAGTCTTACGACATTTATAATTCAGCTTGGTATTAAATTGAATATATTATGAATGCGTAGTAGCCCGAGTTCATAGGGTTCTCACTGCTTTCTAGGTATACTCCCCATGATGAAAAGAATTATTGTTAAGTTCTTAACTGTACTTTGTTTGGCTAGTTTATTTACGCTCACAGCAGCGCAAGAAGTAAAACATGTTTTGGTTTTGCCTTTTAATGGTCAAGAAGGTGCAGATATATATGATTTAGGTCTAGCAGCAGCATTGCAACGCGGCCTAAATGTCGTTAATGGTTTTTACGCCCCCCCCATTGCTGATACCCTAGTCGTCACTCAGCGTCTTGTTCAAGCCGGCAACATCGGTGTTGACAGCCTTACTCGAGCGTTTGATGCAAACATTATCATTAGTGGTGAAATTGTTGTAACCGGTAATACGGCTGATATTTCTATTGGTCTTACCGGCACAGATTTTCCGGCCTTGCAATCTATAAATGTGAGTGCAGACTTAAACAACCCAGCTTTGCTAAGTCAGACAGTAGCAAGCGCTATTTTAGATGCACTCGAGTTTGAGATTAGTCAAACAGACAGAGATGAGTTAAGCATTGTTCTTAATGAAACGCCTTCCTTGCCTAGTTTAAATGCGCTGAGTGATTCTGTCGTGCAGGCAGCCACGGCAAATATAAGTAACCTAGAGGCAGCTAGTCAGTTAGATAGTGGCTCGAGTTGGGTGCTTAGTGAATATGCAAGGGCGCTGGCTTTAGCAGGTAACTTAAGTTTGGCTGAATCGACAGCACTTAATGCCACTGAACTTGCTTCTTTTGATATTGAGGCATGGGTTACCTATGGCGTTATCTTGCGTGCTCAGTCTAAGTTTGCTGAGGCAGAGGCTGCTTTTAGGCAAGCACTTAGTTTAAATCCGAGTCATGCGTCTGCCCTTTTAGGTGTTGCTACGAATACGCAAGATCCAGCGGAAGCTAAAGCATTGTTAGAGGCTGCTTTGCTGAGCTATCCTCGTTTGACGGATGCATATTTGGCACTTGCAGATTTAGAGGGGCAAGAAAGCCCTCAGCGTGCCCTACAAGTTTTAAGACGTGGTAGTGAAGCTATTCCTGAAACGGTAGCTATTCACGAAGCTTTTATGCAAGTAGCTTTTAATCTTGGTGATCCTCAGGGTGCACTCAGTTATTTACAATCTACCCTTGCTGCTCAAACAAATCCTCCTGCTGGTCTTTATGCCCTAAGCGAAAATTTAATCACTGACTTTCCTAGTGAAAGTTTAGAGATTATTCGTGAAGGACGTACACAATACCCTAATAATGCAACCTTAGCGGCACTTGAAGCAGCTTCACTCGAGCGTCAAACTGATTATGCGGCAGCTGAAGCTATCTTGCTTAATGCCTTGGTGAACAATCCTAATAATCTTGATTTGAATAATAGACTTGCGGTTGTGCAAGCTAAGCAAGGTAAATTAACCGAAGCCAAAGCAACCTTTGAAGCAATTGCTGGTAATAGTGTCACAGCTCAATATAATTTGGCGCAGCTTTACTTGGAGGCTGGCGAAAATGATGCTGCGATTAGTACCTTAGAGCCCTTGTTGGCTTCTAACGCAAATGATGCCGATTTATTAGCTGCTTATGGTTTAGCTTTGGGTCGTTTAGGCCGCTATCAGCAGGCTTTAACCGCTTTGGATCAGGCGATAGCTGCAAACCCTAATCAGAGCATGGCCTTGCAGGCAAAAGCGCAAGTTGAGCAGCAACTACAGCTTTCAGGTGGCCAGCAAATATCTATGTCAAGTGAAGCAAGTAATTTGTTTAGCCAAGGCCAAAACGCTTTAACAAGTCGTGACTTTTTGCTTGCCGCTGACTTGTTTGGTCAAGCTCGAGCTTTAGATGATAACGGTTTACTTGGCTTCTATGAAGGTTACGCGAACTACTTTGCGAATCGCCCAAGGCAAGCCGTTTCAGGTTATACAAAAGCGCTAGAAAGCTTCCCTGAAAGTGACATTGTGCTTAATAACTTAGGTCTAGCACAACTCGAGCTTGGTCGTTTTGACTTGGCATTAGACCATTTGAGCAAAGCTATTTCAGTTAATCCTAATAACGATCAAGCTCATTTGAATTTGGGTTTAACCTATTACCGTTTGGATGAATTTGCAAATGCCGTTAGTCAGTGGGAAACCGCGCTTAACTTAAACCCGGCTTTAGATTCAACTGTTTCAGACTTACTTGCTGACGCTCGAGCTAAGGTTCAGTAAGTTTCATGAGTTTGCGTCCTGAAATTCTTAAGGCAGCTGAGTATCATTTTTCTGAGAAGGACTGTCATATTAAGCTTGATCAGAATGAATCTCCCTTTGACTTGCCGCATGAAGCTAAACAGCTGCTGTTTGAGCGTTTAGGCCAAGCTAGTTTAAATCGTTATCCTGAACTTAATTCACATAGCTTGCGAGCTAGTTTGGCTGAACATCTAACTTGGAATGCTGATGGTCTGGTAATTAGTAACGGCTCAAATGTACTGCTTCAAGCCTTAGTGATTGCAGCTGGCATTAATCAGACTGTTTTAACGCTTAAACCAAGTTTTTCGGTTTACGCTATGCAGGCTGAGCTGCTAGGCGCTGACCTTATCGAAGTTGCTTTAAAGGATGATTTTTCTTTAGCTACAAATGAGCTTTTAACACAATTGGCACAGCATAAAGGCGTTTTTTTCTTAGCGAACCCTGCTGCGCCAACCGCAAATCTTTTAGAAAAAGCAGATATTGAGCAATTAGCTGAAGCTTCAAAAGATAACTGGATAATGGTTATTGATGAGGCTTACCACCAGTTTTCTAACACAGATTACAGTTACTTAGCAAAACGCTATGACCACGTTATTTGCTTGCGGACTTTTAGCAAAGCCTTTGGTTTGGGTGGCTTGCGTTTGGGCTACGGCTTAATGCAAGAAAAGCTTGCAACTCAAATACAAAAAACCTTGCTTCCATTTTCAGTATCTATTTTTCTGTTAATAAGCGCAAAGGTCATACTCGAGCGTTCTGAGTCTATTGCAGCTAATACTAAGTTTTTAGTTGCTGAGCGTGAGCGTGTTTTTACAAGACTAGCTGCGCTTAGCGGCGTTCAGGCTTTTCCTAGTCACACGAATTTTATTCTTTTTCGGGTTTCAGATGCTGCTTATCTTTATAATGCTTTGTTAAAGAAAGGGATTTTGATTAGAAGGCAAGATCATTTGCCTAAACTTTCAGGTTGTTTGCGGGTATCTATGGGTACACAGGCAGAAAATGATGCTTTTCTTGAAGCTACAGAAAGCATTCTTGCAGCAAAAACTAGCGTAGACTAGAGGGTAATGATGCAAAGAAGCGCTAGGCAAACAAGAACCAGTAAAGAAACAGATATTACGATTAGTTTAAATCTTGATGATACAAGTGCTGGCAAAATTAGCACCGGTCATGGTTTTTTTGATCACATGTTGGAACAAATTACAAGGCATGGCAAGATTAAACTCGATGTTCAAGCTACGGGCGATTTACATATTGATGTTCACCATTTAGCTGAAGATAGTGGCATTGTTTTAGGTCAAGCGTTAAGCAAAGCGTTGGGTGACCGGGTCGGTATTGAGCGTTACGCTGACGCTTTTGTACCTATGGATGAAACCTTAGCTCATGTCGTTTTAGATTTATCTGGACGACCTTTTATTGCTTTTGAACCAAGTGGTTTTGAAGGCAATTCAGGGGGCTTTAATGCCCACCATTTAAGAGAGTTTTTACGAGGATTTTGTAATCATGCGGGTGTAACCATGCATGTTCGTGTGCTCTCAGGTAGTGACACCCACCATGTCTGCGAAGCAATTACCAAAGCCTTTGCTCGTTCCTTATATGTCGCTACACGTGTTACCTCTACGGCACTCCCCTCAACCAAAGGCTTATTGTGACGCCTGTTGCATTAATAGACTACGGCGCTAGTAACCTGCATAGCGTAAAAAAAGCACTCGAGCTTTCTGGCTTTTCTGTAACGGTTGCGACTGATCCTGAGCAAGCAGCTAGCTTACCTGTTATGGTTTTGCCAGGGCAAGGCCATTTTGGTCAAGTTATGACGGCTTTTTTAGCTTCAGGCTTTGAGGCAGTTGTACGTGACCATATTCTTAATGAAAAGCCTTTTTTAGGTATTTGTGTGGGCTTACAGCTACTTATGGACGCTTCTGAAGAGGCGCTTGATGTTAAGGGCTTAGGTATTATTTCCGGAACAGCTAAACGCTTTCCATCTGGTGTCGAGAGTGTACCACAAATGGGCTGGAATCAATTGAATCTTCATGGTGAAGCTAAGTTACTTAAAGGTATTAAAAATAATAGTTTTGCTTATTTTGCTAACTCTTATTATGTGTCTTTTGAAGAAGACTTAGCGGGCGCAACAACCACTTACGCGGGTGTTAGTTTTAAAAGTGCTGTGTCTAAAGGCAATCTTAACGCAACTCAGTTTCATCCTGAGAAAAGTCAAGCTCTTGGTTTAACTATTTTAAAGAATTTTCGTAGCATTGCTCACGCCGCCCTAGTCGAGCATAGTTCTAATAATCATGTTTCGCAGTTTTAAAGTAGCAGTCCTAGGCTTGCTACTGAGCAGCCTTGCTACAGGTAGTTTTGCGCAGGGCTACTGGACCGTTCAGATGGGTGCTTTTACGGACTACCGCGAAGCAACTGCGAGTGTTAATCAATTAAAAAACCAAGGCTTTGACAGTTACAGTGAATTTTATATGAAAGATGGCAAGCAACTCGTGCGAGTTCGTTTGGGTTGTTTTGATACGAAAGAAACCGCAGAACTTTATGTAAGCCACATGGGTTTAACTAACTTAGCGTTGTTACCCATGAGCGAAAATGCGCCTATTAGTCATTGTGTGAGCAGAAAAATCGGGGCCATTTTGCCAAGTAGATGGGGTGTATATCAGAGTAATTCAGCGCAAGCAGACTTTTATGTGGAACTCCAAAATCAAAATGCCTACCTCAATTATGACGGTTCGAGTTGGAATCTTAAAGAATCAACCACGGCGCTTGGGGAAAGCGCTTTGCAGGAAAGTTTTTATTTCCGAGAGGAAGCAGGCGTTATTAAACTTTTTTATCCTGAACTTAGCATTCTCACGCTTACAAGTGGAAAATTAGTTTGGCAGCAGAACTTATCTGCCGTTATTGTAGAAGATAACAGCTTAGTGGCCTACACGGTTACACTAAAGAATGAAGACTAATGGACACATTTGTAGTACTTACAGGCCTTAGTGGCGCAGGCAAAACAACAGGCTTACAAGCTCTTGAAGACCTTGGGTTTTTTACCGTTGATAACTTACCACCGCAACTCTGGGAGGATTTGGTTGCCCAAGCTCAAAAGGGTCATAGTCGTATTGCGGTTGGCATTGATGTACGCACCAGAGATTATATTGATGACACATTTGAATGTCTAAACAAACTCAAGGCACAAGGCATTAACTCGAGTATTGTCTTTTTAGATGCTTCTGATGATGTGCTGGTCAAACGATATAACTTTACGCGTCGTACTCATCCGCTAGGAAAAGCACCGTTATCTCAAGATATAAGAACTGAACGTACAACTTTAGGGCCTTTAAGGGCAAACGCTGACCTTGTTTTAGATACCTCTCGTTATAGCGCTAAAGAACTCATTAATGTTTTAGGCAAGCAGTTTGGTCAAGAGCACAGCTTTAGGCTTAGACTCATTTCTTTTGGCTTTAAACGAGGCATTCCTATAGATGCTGATAATATTTTTGATTTAAGGGCCCTCCCTAATCCTTATTATGACCCTGTTTTACGGGTAATTGACGGCCGTGATGAGCGAGTTCAAAATTACGTTTTTCAGGAACACGCTTTAGAGTTCTACAGTGAAATGCGTGAATTCATAAGGCATATTAGCCAGATGGCTGAGCAAAGCGGACGCTCGAGTTACACCATAGCTGTGGGTTGCACGGGGGGGCAACATCGGTCTGTAGCTATTGCTGAGCGCTTATCTCATGACTTAGCTGAATCTTTCAATATGAGTATTGAACATCGTGATGTTGCGACTGCCTTAGCTGAGCACGCAGCGGCGAAGGCGTCACATGATTAGAAAGCGTTTAGCTCGCCAACTTTCCATCATGCGTCTGTGGCTTATTCCAGGCATGAAGGTAAAGCGCTATGTGAGTGTTGCTGCGCTTGGCACCCTCATTTTAATTGTAGGGGTCATTTTTGGGGCGCTGTGGCTATTGGAGGAGCAGCGAGATGTTGTTGCTATCCCTCTTGAGCAAATTTTAATTAGTGATGGTTGGCATCGTTGGGGAGGCTGGTTAGCGTTTATAGCAAGTCTTGTGGGAATTAGTTTGTCCATTTTAGCAGTTGCTCGTTTAAATCGTTCTTTGTTATCTAATTGGTTTGCGCGGCCTAAAGAAGCTGCGGTTGTTTTATCTCAGCGATTATCGCTTGCTAAAGGGCCTAAAGTAGTAGCTCTTGGCGGCGGAACGGGTTTATCTAATTTGTTGCGTGGCTTAAGAAAATACAGTTCGAATATCACAGCAGTGGTTACAGTTAGTGATGATGGTGGGTCTTCAGGTCGTTTACGCAGCGCTTTTAACATGCCAGCTCCAGGAGATATTAGTGATTGTTTGGCTGCACTATCTGACAATGAGTCAGAACTAAGCCGTTTGTTAGAATACCGTTTTAGTAGAGGTAACGAGCTTAAAGGTCACACCTTTGGCAATCTTTTTATTACCACTTTAACTGAGGTTGAAGGTGATTTTGGTCAGGCTATTCGCACTTTAAATGCCCTGCTCAATTTAACAGGGGCTGTCTTCCCTGCCACGCCTGAGGTAGTATCACTGCATGCCACAAAAGTCTCTGGGGAACAGGTTGTTGGTGAAAGCACCATGCGCCTGGTTGACGGAGCAGTTCAGGCTTTAACTATTGAACCTGCAAACCCACCACCAACCCCTGAAGTTTTAGGCGCAATTGTGGACGCTGATGTGGTTGTACTAGGGCCCGGCAGTCTGTTTACCAGTACCCTGCCACCTATTTTGGTACCTGCCATTCGCCGAACCTTGCAAGGTAGCTCCGCCAAACTCATTTATATATGTAATATCATGACTGAAGCAGGCGAGACTGACCATTTTACTGCCTTTGACCATGTCCAAGCAATCTACAATCATTTGGGGCGTTACCCCGACCAAGTTATTGTTAATAGTAGCCTTTTAGATGAAACTCGAATTGAAAGTTACAAGCTTGAAAAAGCTGAAGTGGTGAAAGTTGAACCTGAAAAATTTAAGGCAGCAGGTATAGAATTACTTTCTATACCGTTGCTAAGTTCAGGACAACAGGCTTACCATGATTCTTTAACCTTAGCCCACTGGATAAACGAATTTGCTAAAAACCCTGTTAGTCAAAATTTAAGAAAAGAACTCGTGTCTGCATGATTACAACTCTGATATTAAGCGCTTTACTAAGCATTCAAGACCCTCTCAATGATGCTTTTGGGGACGGAAGTCTGGTACCCCCAAGTTCCATTAATCATGTAGCAGCAGCACTCGACCTAAGCACCTTCACCATACTCAACGAAAATACCCTAAGCTTCGAACTCGAGTTTGCTTCTTTGGCTAATCCTTATGATCGTGAGCTTGGCTTCTCCTTTCCTATTGTTGAACTTTATATTCAAGATGATGATGTGGGTTCTGGTAATACCGATATGCTTGAAGGTTCAGGCATGTTTTTGGCTAGAAACAGTTACTGGAATTATGCTATTAGACTTTCTGGAGACAAAGCTGAGCTGTTTCAAGCGGTTGATGGTGGCATTCTTAGTTTAGGTTCTCCAGCTATTTTTATTGAGGGCAACAAGTTAAGTATTAACACTACTATTAATCGTCCTTCAGCTATGACAAGCTACGGCATCATTGGCTACTACTCCCCTTTTAGCGCTACAGGTTGGCAAAATATAGCTCAAACCAACTCCCCTTGGTCATACTCGAGTACAACACAGAGCTTACCTGTTATTGATGTTATTGCTACGAGTTCAGATATGCAAAATCAGGCTTTGTCCTCAGGTGTCCTTCCGGCTATTGCTTCATCTACCGCGCCAAATTACTGGTCTTACGTCATGCTGTCAGGCTTATTTTTAGGGATTATTGGTTTGGCTATGCGATTTCGATTTCAACGTTCAACTCCGGCTGTTAAATCGAATGATTCAGATGTCGTACCTTCAGAACCTGCAGCGAGCCCAAACAATCAAACAAGTGTAGAAAATAAAAATGACGCGTTTGATTCATTCCTAAATAGCCCAAATAGTACTCAAGAGTCTGTTTTAGCGAGCACTTCAAAAGAAGCCATTCTTGCAGCAAACCTAGCAACAAACAAAGAAATAAAAGCAGCAACACCAAAAACAGCAATGCCCAAAACAGCTAAAGCCATACTCGAATCTGTCGCAGACATAAAGCTATTACTAAGTGACACTGAACTGGCAGAGCAAGCAAAGCAAGAGGCAGAAACGTCCGCTGAGCAAAGTGGCGAAGAACCACTCGAGTCTAATGAAAAAAACAGCCATCCTAAGCTTTTTGCTGAAGATGACTGGTCAGAAGATACTGATGATGTTTGGGATAATAAAGCTTAGTCGCCGTAGGTTCCTGTCAACGACTCCAAGACCTCTTGACGGTGAATATCAGCACCCAATGCTCTCAAACGCTCATCAAAGCGCTCATAACCACGATCAATAAACTCGAGTCCTGTAACAACGGTTGTTCCTGTTGCAGCTAATCCTGCAATGACCATAGCGCCGCCTGCACGAATATCTGCCGAGTGCAGTTTTGCACCGTGAAGCTGACCGCCTTTAATATGTAGTGTTGAGTTATCTAGGCTAATATCTGCACCCATTTTATTTAGTTCGTCAACATGGGTAAATCTATGCCCTGGATAGACACGTTCTTCTACTATAGATGTTTCACTTAAGGTAGCCAGGTAGGCACTAAAAGGTGCTTGTACATCTGTTGCGATACCAGGATATTCACTAGTAACAAGGTCTATAGCTTTTAGTGGCCCTGTTGCATCAACACTTAAACTATCAGGCCCGTTTTTAGTAAACAACAAGCCTGATTCTGTTAGTTTTGCAATGACTGCGGTTAAGTGACTTAATTCAACTTGGTGCAAGGTTAATTTACTTCTCGTTGCAGCAGCAGCTAGCAAAAATGTACCTGCTTCGATTCGATCTGGTATGGGTCTAAAAGTAGTGCCAGACAGCTCTTTAACACCTTGAATTGTTAGCGTTGAAGTCCCTTTACCTTGAATCTGAGCACCCATTTTGCTAAGTAGGTCTATAAGATCAGCAATTTCAGGTTCACGGGCTGCATTTTCAATCACAACTTCGTGCTCACCTAAAACACTGGCCAGCAGAATGTTATGCGTTCCGCCAACAGTTGGGGCTTCAAAATGAGCAGTTCCTTTGAGTGACCCTTGCAATTTTAATCTAAAATCACCATCTGTCTCAATAACTTCAGCACCTAAGTCTTTAAAGGCTTTAATATGCCTGTCAACAGGTCTAGGGCCAAAGGTACAACCACCAGGCATAGCCATACCTGCTTCTTTACAACGCCCAAGGAGCGCACCTAGTGCTGTAAAACTTGCTCTCATTTTGCTTACCAAATGATATGGACCTGTTACGCTAGAAATGTTTTCAGCTTGAATATGTAAGTCACGACCGTGCCACTCTACAATGGCCCCAAAATGCTCAAGCATTTGAGTCATTATCATAATGTCACTGAGTCGAGGGATATCTTTCAAGATCACTTTTTCTTTACTGAGTAACGGAGCTAGCATAAGAAAAAGTACAGAATTTTTTGCTGTATTAATAGTAACGTCACCGCTTAAGGGTTTATTACCTTGAATAATGTAGGCAGACTTTAATTTCGTCATCAAGAACCAACCTCATCTAAGGTCTTTTGCAGTACCCACCTTAGATCAA
Organism: uncultured bacterium; assembly: GCA_964352605.1. Classification (GTDB taxonomy): domain Bacteria; phylum Deinococcota; class Deinococci; order Deinococcales; family Trueperaceae; genus JAHEBB01. The sequence goes on from CAYGTA010000136.1 coordinate 10,100, forward strand.
TGTGTTAATTACACAACAAACACACGCGTAGTGTATCGAGCTTCATAAACATTGTCAAGCAAATCCCTATAATGGTACATTACTTATAAGGAGGCAATGTCGTGCCTAAACGCGAAAAAAGTAAACGTTTGCAGGTTGTCATCACTGAACAACAAGATGCTTTGCTTACAAAAACCGCTTATCAGCTTTCTAACCCTGAGCGACTCATCTCAAAATCTGAAGTCGTACGCTTAGGTATCGAAATGCTAAACAAGGCCGTAGAAAAAGGCGACTTGCCACCTGACATTCTTGAAGCCCTCGCAGGTGAAGATAGCAACGAAGCTTAATAAAGCTTCTTAGCTACACCTTAGCTAAAACCATTTTACGCTCTAGCAAGAAATTCAACTACTAAGTTTCGTACTTTCACAAAAACGAATTTTGTAAAAGGCCAGCGTAGCACTTAGCTAAACAACTCCAAAGACAGAGCGAAAGTCATTTTATGTGGTTAATGCGCTTTTGTGGTGAATAGGCTCTAGAGTTTTGACTCATCAACCACCCCAGCTCAAGCTATAAGAGTACATTTAGTTTTTATACCAAATACCTAAAGTGACTGCCAATGAATCTAAGATTCTATCTACATCCAAAGCTTAAACGTCGCTTAAAAAGTCAACCTAAGCAGTTGATCTCTAAAACTTCTCATATAAAAAATAATA
>CAYGTA010000137.1:0-10765 GCA_964352605.1 uncultured bacterium
TTTTTGGATAAGATTAACTTAAAAAAAGCTCGAGTATAAACTCGAGCTTTTTTAAGTTCGTTTTGTTGCTTGTTTATGCGATTTCGATTAGGCTTTTTTCTATTAAGTCGCAGGCGGTGTTTATGTCTTGTGCGTTTACGTTTAGGTGAGGCGCTATGCGTATGACGTTACCCCAGCGGCCTCCTTTACCTATGAGCAAGTTGTTTTTGCGGGCTTGGTTGACTAGGTCTGCGGCACGTTTTGCATCTGGGGTTTTTGTGCCTACTTGTACCATTTCAAAGGCTTGCATAAGTCCCATGCCTCTTACGTCACCTATGAAGTTGTGTTTTTGCTGCATGGCTTCCATGCGTGTGCGTAAGGTTTCACCTTGGGTTTGGGCGTTTTCCCAGAGTTTGTTTTTATCTATGTAGTTTAGGGTGGCTAGGGTTTGTGCCATGCTTACGGGGTTACCACCGTAGGTGCTTAGTGTGGCGTTGCTTACGCTCTCTGCTACTTCGGGCGTCATTACGGTACAGGCTACAGGTGCACCATTTGCTATGCCTTTGGCAAAAGTCATTATGTCTGGCTCTACGCCCCAGTGTTCTATGCCGCACCAGTGTTTTCCTGTGCGTCCCCAGCCGGTTTGTACTTCGTCAATAATTAAAATGCCGCCTGCTGCTTTGACAATTGGCAATATGCGTTTGAAATAGTCTTTAGGAACTATGGCAAAGCCACCTACGCCCTGTATGGGTTCCGCCATAAAGGCAGCTATTTTACCGTCGGTGCTGGTTGCCATGAAGTCTTCGAAGTCTTCAATTAAGAAGTCTAAATATTCAGTTTCTGTCATTTGTTTGGGTTTACGGTACATGTTTGGGCTTCGAATATGCTTTATGGTTCCGTCACTCACACTGCCATTTTTCCAGTTTGAGTGTGCTGTCATGCTCATCATGCTCATGCTGCGCCCACTGTATGCATGCCTTAAAGCAATAATGTCGCTGTTACCTGTGTAAGCTCGAGCTGCCATTATGGCAGTTTCATCTGCTTCTGTTCCTGAGTTCGTAAAGAAGCTGTACTGCAGGCGTCCTGGGGTTATTTGGGCTATTTTTTCTGCTACTTGTATGGTGATTTCGTTCAGGTAAAGGGTGCTGGTGTGGCCAGCTGTTTTCATTTGTTGGTAGGTTGCTTCGACCACTTCTTCGTTGCAGTGTCCTATTGAAACGGTAAGAATGCCACCAAAGAAGTCTAGGTATTTGTTGCCCTCGACATCCCAGACGTATTGGTCTTTGGCTTTTGAAATGGCTAGAGGGTCATCGCCATAAAAAAGCATTTTGCTTTGCTGTGGTAGTAAGTATTGTTTTTGTCTTTCTAGAAGTTCACTGGTTTTGCTTGGGCTTGATATTGCCATGAGCTAGCCTCCATAGTAATTTTTTAAAACAAGATAGGATTTAGTTTAGCAAAATAGTTCTGAGCATACTGCAAATAACAATTGGAATAATGCAAAAAGTGGAATGCTATACGTTTAAGCTTCCACTTTTTGCAGGTTTACTAGCTTTTGTTACATGCCTGGTAGGTAGCTACTATCAACAATATCTTCATAACTAACAGGTTCAGCTATTAGCCCAACTTCAACAAGGAGTTCTACACTGCGGTCAAAAGCAGCTTGATCAACATGACCTAACATGGTGTCAGCTGAAGGCATAACAAGCTCAGCAACTCGAGCCATTTGCCATGTTTGGTGTACTTCTGGGTTTGAGGTGCTACCGCTACCGTTACAAGTGTCACCACATGAACTAAGAACAATTTGAACTGCTTCTTCTTGGTTGTTTACAGCGTATTCCCAGCCTTTTAGGGTTGCTGCTAAAAATTTTCGAGTTACTTCAGCACCACTCATACCGCTTCCGTTAAAGTCTTCTGAAGCTAGTAGTTCTGGTGTTGTGAAGATGAGGTCTTCAAGGAGAGCTGCGTCAATATCAGCTGGATCTAAGATGCTTAAACTATCTAAATCAAAGCCAAGACCAACGATTTGATTTAATTCGTTGTAAGTCATGGCGCTAGCAACAGCAACTTCGTCAGGAAAGACGAGTGCAGGGTCAAAGGCGTAAACTACAGCGGATACATCTGGACTTGTGACAGTTGCATCAAGGTCACTGCTTAAGCCTTCAGCAGCAAAGATTACTTGAGATACAAATTCATTACCAAAGCCCCAAACACCTACTTTTTCGCCAGCAAGATCAGCAAATGATTCAATGCCACTATCATTAAGCGTAACCATACGGTAGCCACTAGCTTGGTAAATCTGTGCAACCTGAACAACTTCTAAACCTTGCTCACGTTGAACAAGCATATTAGCTATCCAGTCAGTACCAAAGTCACAGTTTCCGCTGGCAACAGCTACGGTTGGGTTGACATTACCACCATCTAAAACGGTTACATTTAGGCCTTCTTCAGCGTAATAACCTTTTTCTTGAGCTACAAAGTAGCCAGCAAATTGAGCTTGCGGGAACCATTTGCTTTGAAAGCAAACATCCACTAAATCTTGTGCAAATCCGAATGATACGGCTGCAATCATACCTAGACTAAGGGCGATTTTCTTCATATATCCTCCTTGTAACTTGCTAAGCTCAAATGAGCGAGTAGCTAAATAATTAATGGGCATCATCTCTAAAGCTAGGATGCCAGGCGGTGACTCGAGCTTCGAGCCATGCTAAAGCTTGATATATCGTTATGGAGATGATACTTGAAACAAAAATGGCTGCAAAAACCGTGTCAAATGCGCCTTGTCTGGCTGACAGCGAAATACGTTGACCTAAGCCTCTGGGTGGGCCGGGTATAAGAAATTCTGCAACAATAACGCTAATGACTGCCAGTACAGAAGCGAGTTTAAGGGCATTAAATATAAAAGGTAAGGCGTTGGGTAACCTTAAAGAGAAAAACACTTGCCTTGGCTTAGCTGCGTAGGCTTTAAGAAGCTCGAGTTTTATGGGGTCAACTTGGGTTAAGCCTTGAACGGTGTTGAGCACAACAGGGAAGAAGGTGACTATAACCACCACAGCGGCCTTGCTTTCCCAGTCAACACCAAAGGCTCGCCCTAAAACGGGTGCTAAGCCGACAATGGGTACTGCGCCAAAGGCAGCAGCAAGGGGCAAAAAGCCGTTTTGTAAAAATTTGCTGTAAGAAATGGCTGTGCCTACTAAAAAGCCAGCTATGACGCCTATGCTAAGGCCAAAAAAGACTTCTTTGACGAAGGTGACATAACTATCTATAAGTAAGACATATAAGCTCGAGCTTAGTTGGGTGTAAACGTTGTCTAGGCCCGGAAAAATGCCTTTGGGTACATTGAAGCCGGCAACGAGGCCTTGCCAGAGCAGCATGAGTATAAAGGGGACAGAGGCGGGTGGTAAGGCGTTTCGTATGCGTTTTAGGTAGTTTTTTTCGTTGGCATCGCTTTCGCTTAGGCTTATGCGGCCTACTGAAAAAATGCATGTTATTAAGAAGCCCCAGAGCATCATCCAGTAACCCCATTCGCCTTGTTGATTGAAATAACTCAGGCGAATGACAGGTAAGGCTGCACCTATTAAGCTTAAGGCTACGGCGCTTGTTGCTGCCCAGAAATTTCCGAGCAGACTTAAGCTTATACAGATGATTGCAACAATAGAAACAATAAAACCCCAGCTTGATAAACTTTGTATGTCTTGACTAAGTAAACCAGCACTGCCAATGAGCGCCAAAATAGCACCGATAAGCGCAGTGTAAATGGGTTTGACGGTCATGTTGAGCGCTCCCAAGGGGCAAAGCTACGCTGCAAAAAGCCTACAAAAGCAACAAGGCTAACGCCTAATAGACCTGAAAGAATAAGTAAAATCCAGACATCAGCCACGTTGCCAGATTGAACTTGTCCTAATATTTGAAAGCCTAATCCTCTGGCATTGTTAGATTCAGTTTCAGCAACCAAGGCACCTACCAGAGCAGCAGCGGTGCCTAACTTTAAGCCAGTAAAGAAAAATGGGACAGCTGCAGGAAAACGAACTTTCCAAAATACCTCTAATGGATGCGCAGCGTAAGACTTCATAAGGTCAAGAATGAGCGGGTCAATAGCCCTAAGCCCCTTCACGGTACTAACCACTACAGGAAAAAAACAAATATAAGCACCAATAATAGCGGTAGGTAAAATGCTTGTTTGAATGGTAATGCCAAAATTACCTAAAACCAGCAGCAAGACAGGTACCAGCGCGATAATCGGAATAGTTTGAGATGCAATCGTCCAAGGTAAAAGAGCACGCTCGAGTGGTCGAAAGAGTACAAACAAGACAGCTAAAATGATGCCTATTGCGCCCCCTAAAGCTAATGAAGCTAGGGTACCTATTGTGGTGTAAAGAGTTGAGCGAATCACGTTTCGTTGATCACTAAAAGGATACTTTGCAAAAAAGGGACCAATACGCTGCACAATCCAGTGGGGAAAAGGAACAGGATGTTGGGGCAGGGCAAAGAAGCAAGCCATAACAGTATCACCACAAGCAGGTCGAGCGTAACGCGTGTACTGCGTGCTAAACACTCGAGCGTCTCTTGCAGGTGCGTTGCTTAATAAAATGTCGGAGTTTGAGTTGCTTATAAAGTAGTAGTCTTTGTATTGCCTGAGTCTTGCGTTTCTGGCGGGTGGGGTTGCAAAACTTATGATATTGCCGTTTCGACCGTAATCTATATCTTCTACTAACAAAACACCATCGACCGTTATTAAGCCTGATCTGCTTGAGAAACTAAAGACACTGGTATCACCGTCAACCCGCTCTTCAGGTCGCTCTGCTTCAAAAGATAAAGCTTTTTGATTCACAAATAAGGTTCGGTCATCATCATTTTCAACAATGAGCGCGTCAAAGCTAAAAGCTCGGTTGACACCATCTGTTTCGCCGGCAAGATCTTGCTCTTCCGTCACAAGTTCTTTTTCCCACTTTGATAAATTAGCTCTATCACGCTGTGCAAGGGGTAAACCAAAAAGCAAAGCCAGTGGATAGCCCAAGAGAATCAAGAAGACTAAGCAAATAGCAATGGGGATAAAACGTTTCATAAGTGGAAAGTGGAAAGTGGAAAATGTAAAGAAATCAGTGTTTGAGTTCTTTTCTTTTTTCTGCTTTCTTTGTCTTTCATCTTAATGAACATCTCTTAAAGCATCACGAACTTGTGTTGCAAGGTCAAAAAAGGCTTTTGACTCCCGAGTTTCAGCGTTTCTAGGGTAAGGCAAATCAACCGGAATAATCTCTTCAATTTTACCGGGTCTGGGCGTCATAACAACAATCCGTGTAGATAAAAAAACTGCTTCAGGAATAGAATGCGTAACAAACACAACTGTCTTTTTTGTTTCTTGCCAAATACGCAGTAACTCAAGATTCATACTTTCACGGGTAATCTCATCAAGCGCACCAAAAGGCTCATCCATCAGTAAAAGCTCAGGGTCAAAAGCAAGCGCCCTAGCTATACTCACACGCTGCTGCATGCCCCCAGAAAGCTGCCACGGAAACTGCTTATGAAAGTCTTCCAAACCCACCATGTCAAGTAAGGTGGCTGCCCTATCTTTACGCTTAGCCTTAGGAAAGCCCATAATCTCTAAAGGCAACATGACATTCTTAAGAACAGTCCGCCACTCCAAAAGAGCAGGTGCTTGAAACACATAACCATAGGAACGCTCGAGTCTTGCTTGGCGTGGGCTTGTGCCTGTGACAAGTAGTTTTCCTGAACTTGGTTGTATAAGATCAGCAATAAGTCTAAGTAGGGTGGTTTTCCCGCAACCTGAAGGACCAATTAGGCTTATGAATTCGCCTTCTTTAATGCTTAGACTTGCGTCTTTCAGCGCAACTGTTTCTGTACCTCGACCACGGTAAATCATGTTGAGCTTATCAACCAAAATGACTTCTCGGTTGCCAATACTGGGTTTAAAGGTGCTTGCTTGAGATGTAACGGTATCTGCCAAAACGAAGAGGTCTCCCAAAATGACGAGTGTTGCTATACAAAGCAAATTTACACCCAAAAAAGGGGTTAACACCCCAACTCGAGTGAAGCGTAGCCTACCATGTTTTTCGTTATAGTGTCATAAGCAAAAGCTTAGTCTTTAGATGTTTGTTTTGCGTTTTATGAGCTTTCCACGGCCTTTTGCACCCGTAAATTCAGCTTCTTTGACTGCTAACTGGCCACGCACGGTTACTTCAGTTATTTTGCCATCGATTTCCCAGCCTTCAAAGGCACTATAGTCTAGGTTCATGGTTTGTGTTTTTGCTGAAATAAGATCTTTTGCGTTTGGGTCAAAAATAACCAAATCAGCATCTTTACCCACCGCTATGCTACCTTTTTGCTCTAAGTTGAAAAGACTTGCCACTCGAGTTGAGTGTGCATCTACAAAACGGTGAATGTCTAAATTGCCACGTGATACGCCGTAGGTGTACATAAGCTTTATGCGTTCCTCAATGGCAGGCATGCCATTCGGAATTTGGGTGAAATCGTTTTTACCCATAGCTTTTTGCGCTACATCAAAAGGACAATGATCAGTACCAACCGTGTCAATTAATCCTGATTGCAAGGCGTTCCACAAAACGGCTTGATTGCTTTTAGCCCTTAAAGGTGGAGACATAACGTATTTTGCACCTTCGAAATTTTCTTTTTCAGCATAGCTTTTATCAAGTAAAAAGTGAGGGACTACAGATTCAATGGTGATATCGACACCGCGTTGCTTGGCATCTAAGGCAGCCTGCAATGCCGATTCACAACTTAAATGGACAACATAGCCTTTAGCGCCAGTCATTTCTAAAAAGGTGGCAAAGTGACTGGTGCCGTCTGCTTCCACTGCTTCAGGACGGCTGGGTTCATGCCATTCAGGACCTGTTTTACCTTCAGATAAAAGGGTTTGTTGCAACTGAGCTACTAGTTCATCGTTTTCGCAGTGTGCCGTTACAATGACGCCAAGTTCTTTGGCAAGCATAAGGGTTTTGTATAGTGCTTCATCATTAACGCCAAAGAAGTTTTTGTAGGCTAAAAAAACCTTAAAACTACTAATTCCCTTTGCAACAATCTCACGAAGCTGAGCTTCACTTTTATCATCAAACTTTGAAATACCCATGTGAAAACTGTAATCACAAAAACTATTTCCTTCAGCTTTACCCGTCCAGAGTTCAAAGCCTTCCATTAAGTCTTCGGTGACATTGGGGGCGAGCATTTCAATAAACGAAGTCGTGCCACCCATGAGCGCAGCTTTACTCGCAGTCTCATGAGTATCTTTAGCAAACGTACCCATGAAAGGTAAGTAAACATGAACATGAGGGTCAATAAAGCCCGGAAAAACAAACTTGCCTGTAGCGTCAATAATCTCTGTGCCTTCAGCTACAACTAAGTTATGACCAATTTGAGTTATGGTCTCATCTGCACAGTAGATATCAGCAAAATAGCGAGATTCCGCTGTAATGATTTCGCCGTTTTTAATTAAAAGTCCCACTTAGACCTCCTTGAAACAAGTTATTGAACAAAAGACTTAAAGACTTTAAGCATTAATGAATATCAATACCTTTTTCCTCACGATACTTAGCCATTTCATCCCACTTAAGCGTAACATCAGGTAGCTTTTGGGTAATCTCACCCCAAGTTACGCTTTCTCGACCACTATCTACTTCAACCATGCCAATGCAGTCATCAACAGGGCATACCAAAGAACAAAGGTTACAGCCCACACAGCTTTCTTCATTTACAACAGGGATAGGCTTTACCGAACCAGAGTACGAATCAGGATTAATCTTGGCACCCTCAACCGTTAAATCAATTGACTGATGCGCACCTTCATCACAAGCGATATAGCAAAGATTACAGTTAATACACTTATCCTCATCAATTTTAGCAATGACTTTGTAACTTAGGTCAAAACTATTAAATGCAGAGTACTTAGGCGCAGCCGCACCAATAATCTCATTAATGCTTTTAGCCCCCTTTTCGTCAAGCCAGTTACTTAGCCCGTCTGTAAGGTCATCAATAATCCTAAAGCCATAATGCATAACCGCAGTACAAACCTGCAAACTGGTTGCGCCAAGCAGCAAAAACTCTGCCGCGTCACGCCAAGTTTGAATGCCGCCCATACCAGATACAGGAACATCAAAGTTCTTAATTGGGTCTAACTGCATGACTTCAGAAAGCATGCTCAAAGCAATGGGTTTTACCGCCGGGCCAGCGTAGCCACCATGACCACCTTTACCCCCAACATTCGGGTGAAGCTGAAACGTATCAAGATCAACCCCAACCACAGAATTAATCGTATTTATAAGTGAAATTGCGTTTGCTTTGCCGTCCATAGCAGCCTGAGCGGGCGGTTTAATATCTGTAATATTAGGCGTAAGCTTAACAATCACAGGAATGCTTGCCACACTGGTAACCCATTCAGTAATCATGGTGCAGTACTCAGGTACCTGACCCACCGCGCTACCCATGCCACGCTCACTCATGCCATGCGGGCAACCATAATTAAGCTCAATAGCGTCCGCGCCAGTATCCTCAATTTTTTGAACAGCTTCACGCCAAGTATTAGGGTCAGACTCAAACATGGCAGACACCACCACAGCGCGATCAGGCCAAAGCTTTTTAACCTCAGCAATTTCTCTAAGATTAATATGCAAAGGTCTATCGCTAATCAGCTCAATATTATTAATCGCAACAAGTTTCTGACCCCCATGATCAAAACTACCGTAACGACTACTTACATTTAGAACGGGTGTGCCAATGGTTTTCCAAACAGCACCCCCCCAGCCCTGCTCAAACGCTTTATTAACCTGATACGCACTATTCGTAGGCGGAGCAGACGCCAACCAAAAAGGATTAGGTGATTTAACACCCGCAAAATTAATAGATAAATCAGCCATAAAAACAGTAGTCAAACGTCAAACTCGAGTAGTCAAACTTAGCTAATTACCCTAGCTTGAACCTAAACTACAATGTCACCTCCTTGAAAAACACTAGCTTAATGACTCATGAATAGCTCGAGCTGCTATTTTGCCATCTTCAACGGCTGTTACGGTCATGGCTTCACCTACTAAGCGTACGCAATCGCCACCTGCAAAAATGTTTGTTTTAGATGTTTGTAGCTTTTCGTTGACCTTTAGATAACCCTTGTCGGTAGCTAAACCAAAAGCCTCATAAAGCGCTGTGAGCTTCTCTTGACCAATTGCTTTAATAAGCTGGTCACACTCTAAAACCCACTCGCTACCTTCGACTGCCAAGGGGCGTCTGCGCCCATCAGCGTCGGCATCACCAAGTTCCATTTGAACGCACTTCAAGCCTGTTACTTTGCCCTGCTCCCCTAAAATTTCAACAGGTTGCGTTAAGAAACGAAACTCCACACCTTCATTTTTAATAAAGTCATACTCAAACTCATAAGCAGGCATTTCATTATCAGAACGCCTGTAAACAATCGTCACACGCTCTGCGCCCAAGCGCTTAGCAATGGTCGCAGCATCAATACCTGTATTACCAGCACCAATAACCACAACACGATCACCAATAGGCAGCGTCTTAAGACGCTCGAGTCCTTCTTTTTCAGCTAGTTTACTCTCAGCAATAAAAGACAAGGCTTCTTGCACGCCTTCTAAATCTTCTCCCTTTATGTTTAAATTAGGTACTTGCCCCATGCCAGCAGCAATAAAAACTGCGTCAAAGTCGGCTTCAAGCGTTTCTGTACTTATGTCTTTACCAATGGTGATACCTGTCTTCACGGTCACGCCAAGCTTTTTAACAAATTCGACTTCTTCAAGGGCAACACGAATGGGTTCACGCATAACCACAATTCCGTAGGTAGATAAGCCACCCGGCAAGTCATTTTTTTCAAAAACAGTTGTCTCGTAACCTAATTTAGCAAGCTCACCTGCGCAGGTTAAACCGGCAGGGCCCGCGCCTACCACAGCTACCTTTTTACCCGTAGGTTCTGCAATTGTAAGCGGCTGCGTTCCTTTGTCATAAAGGTAATCCATCGCGTAACGCTGTAAACGACCAATCTCAATGGGTTTCTCATGGTCTTTATTAAGCACACAAGCACCCTCACACAGTTCTTCAACAGGGCAGACTCGCGAGCAAGTTGCACCCATAAGGTTTGCCTCAAGAATAGTTTTAGCAGAACCCAAAGGATTACCCGTCGAAATTTTACGAATAAAAGTAGGAATATCAATACTTGTAGGACAAGCCTGAATGCACGGCGCGTCATAACAATAAAGGCAACGCGTAGATTCAATGGTTGCCTCTCGCTTAGATAAAGGCGGCTTAAGTTCAGTAAATTGCTGAGCAAGCTGTTTGGAGTTTAACTTAGTCGTTTTCATAAAACGGTACCAAAGTTTTCAAACCGAACAGTCAAGCGGTTAGTGACCCTAGCTAAAAAATGATTATTGTAAACTAAACAAAATACTCGAGCTGCGTGAGCGTTAAAGCGCTGCGCCATAGTCCTCCTTTACCTAAACTAAGTTTAAAAATAGGGTTGCTTTCGGGTTTAAACTATAAACCATTGCCTTTTGGAGCTTCAAAGGCTAACCTCCAGGTCAAAAAAACCAGATCGTACTTGGCTTTTAACTATCATACGTTTCTTGAAAGGATGCTGTAAAGACTTGTATATTGTGACTTTTAAAAATTGTGTGTGTAAACATACTACGCTAACTGCTAAGCATCCTCGCTCAAACGTCATTAAAGGTGTAAGCTACAGGACTAAGATAAATGAACGAAAATATTCAGGCAGCTCTTAAAGCATGGGGCAATTTTGAGATAATTAAAAAACTAGAGGGTG
>CAYGTA010000138.1:0-10758 GCA_964352605.1 uncultured bacterium
GTATCATCTTTGATTGCTAGACTTCATTTCATAACCGCTGCGCTCTTGTGGCTCACGGCTGTTCGGGACGTAATCAACTCTGTAAGAGTTTATGAAGTACCTTTTCGGACTTGGTATAACCACTCGAGTATGTCTTCAATTACCGTTTCTTTTTCGGGTTCGTTTAGTAGTTCGTGATAAAGACCTTCGTAACGTTTTAGGATTTTGTCTTGTGAACTTACGGTGTCAAAGAGATTTTGGCTGCCTTCAGGGCTAGCAATTTGGTCTGCTGTGCCGAGCATTATTAAAATGGGTAAGTTTATCTTGCTGGCGTTCTCTAGTACTTTAGGGCCTGCTTTGAGTAGCTCTGCACCAAAGCGAGCTTTGGTTTTACCGTTATAAACAAGGGGATCGTTTTTGTAAGCTTCAACCACGGCTTTGTCTCTTGAAATCAGATTAGAATCTAACTTATTAACGCCTAGTGAAGGTAGTAAGCTGCTGACAACACCTGAAAGCGCTAGCAGCACGGGGGAGACTTTGCTTGCATTTTTTAGAAAAGCACTACTTAACAAAAGGCCATCAAACACGTTTGGGTTTGCCTGCACATATTGGCTAGCTATGGCGCCACCCATACTGTGACCTAGTAAGAAGCGTGGCTTAGGAATATCACGAAGTGTATGCATAAAGCTATCTAAATCTTGTAAATAATCAGAGAAAGCCTTTATGTTAGCCTCTTCACCTGTACTCTTACCATGCCCCCTGAAGTTAAGCGCATAGACATTGAACTCATTAGCATTGAGTGCTTCTGCAACATGTCTATAACGCGCACTGTGTTCAGCAAAGCCATGCGCAATAATAAGGCTAGCTTTAGCATTATCTACTATCCAAGACTGGGTAACTAGTGTAAAGCCGTCTGGTGTTTGTACAGAATTTTCTTGCATATACAATCTTTCTGTCTTTGAAAAGAACTAAGTATTAAAGGAAGGGCGTATTACTCGGCAAGCAAGCTGATCAGCTTATCTAAAACACGTTCACCATCTGCCCTTAAACCATTATGCTCGTACTCATTGGTAATCCACGTTTTTATATTAGGAACCTGCTTGACGGTTTCAAGACTTAATTCTAAAGGCACGTAAACATCATGAAAGTAAAGCGCTGCTGCGACAGGAACTTTATTTTGGCTTAATACCTTTACATCATAAAGTGAGGGCCAGTCAGTTTTCTCAGCAAGAATCTGAGCAGCTTCTTTCATGGGTATTAAATTCTTGTACTGCTCAAACATCCACGGGTAAATCATTTCTGCTGTAAATAAAAAAGCTTTGTTAGGCTCGTAATTAAAGGCCTCATTATCTTGCCTAATGCGCTCCGCTGACCAGTTAGAAGCATAATTTTGACAATAAATGCCTTCATGTAAAATAGAAAAAATAGGATGCCTATGAAACCCCATGCTCGTAAAAGCATCTAGCAAAAATGTATAAGACAATGTTTTTTTGCCCTCTATAGTCACGAAAGCTTCTTCTAAAAGATAGTAAAGACTTTCAAAGCCCGTGCTGCTACCAAGCGCCATACCTAACTGCTGAAACTGCTCTACGGTAAAACGTTGACCATTTGGGAGTCTAGTGTCATGCTCAAGTAAATAATTAGCAATGTCTTGACACCATGCTTGCGCTTTAGGATAACGCTCAAAAAATAATTCATTTTTTTCAGTCAAAATTTTATAAGTAGCTTTGTAAACTTCATCAACAGGACGTGTAATTGACGGAATACCTCCCGTTATAAAAACTTGCTCTAAAGCTTCTGGTGCGGCACTCAAATACCGAAGCGAGCAAAACCCCCCATAACTCTGCCCCAATAAACTCCATTTTTTATCACCAATAAGCTCTGCACGAATAAACTCAGCATCACGAACAATGTTATCTAAACGAAAATGACTCAGATACTCAGCCTGCTCAGTTGCGCTTAAAGGCTCGAGTGTTTGAAAAGTGATGGGTGTACTTAAGCCTGTACCTCGCTGGTCTAAAAGCAAAACACGGTAGTCTTTAAGGGCGCGCTTAATCCAGCCTGATTTTTCTAAAGGTCTAGGAGATTCTGAGCCGGGTCCGCCTTGCAGGTAAACAAGATAAGGAAGCGCTCGAGTTTCGTTTAAAGCTTTAAGTTCACGTGCAAAAACGCTTATTTCTGTATCTGGTTGACTATAGTTAAGAGGAACACGAAATTCATGTTGTGTTAAGTGCAAGTCAGATGTTTTATGCGTTGAGAGAATCATGCTTTCATTGTATAGCCTTTTAAGATTAAGACGCTACAGCGTTTTAATCTTCGAGCTAGGCGAGTCAAAACAAATCCAAGCCTAGCCTTTAATCATTAGATTGCCAGCTAAGGATTTAGTGTCTTGTGAGTTTACCTGCACTGACAGCGCGTCTTGCTCCTGTTGCGCTTGGTAGCGTGTTGGCTAAGCCATGGTAGGCAAAGTAAGCCATAAGCCCAAAGGCTAATGCCTCACGGTCTTTAGATTGCCAGCCCAACTCTTCAAAGGTTTTAATCGGTATTTGTAAGCCATTTTTAAGCCAACTCATGAGTGTAGGGTTAAGGGCACCACCACCTGCGACAAAAATTTCATCTAAACCAAACGGCAAAACATAGTCTTTATAAGCTTTAAGAATAGATTCTGCTGAAAAAGCTGTTAAGGTAGCCACCAAATCACGCGGCTCGAGTGTAGCCAGAGAAGTCGTTTTTTCAATTTCGCTTAGCGTAAAGGTTTCTCGACCTGTTGTTTTAGGTAACGGCAGATTCAAGTATTCATGCTGCATAAGGCTTTGTAGAACTTGGCTATCAACTCGTCCTGAAGCAGCAATCTTGCCATCCTCATCAAACTCGAGTGCAAAGTGCTTCTTTACAGCTTCATCTATCAGGCAGTTTGAAGGGCCTGTGTCAAAAGCAAATACTTTGCTGGCATCATTACTAGCAGGTAAATAGGTGAGGTTAGATATGCCACCCAAATTATGAATAGCTCGGGCTTTTCCTGCTTGGCTGAACATTTTGTAATCACCAAAGGAAACCATGGGTGCGCCTTGGCCACCTGCTGCCATATCTGATTGCCTGAAGTCACTTATAACGGGGGTTTCGCAGTGTTCGGCGACTAGGGCAGCTTCACCGACTTGCAGGGTGCTTAGGGTTGACCAGTTCATGCTTGGGTCTATTCTAGGAATGTGGTAAACCGTTTGCCCTGATAAAGCGACAAGGTCAAAGCTATGCTTTTGTTTGATTTGTTTAACCAAATCTGCGTAGGCTTGACCTACTTCGTTATGCACTTCTGTTAGCAAAATAACGTTGGATGTTTGTGGCTGCAGACACTCTAAAATGCGTTGGCGTAAGTTGGGTTCATAATCAAGATTTAAACGCGCTTCTACCTCCCAGTTTAATTGCCCAGTGGTTAGTTCAAAGCTTACTAAGACAGCATCTATGCCGTCTGCAGATGTGCCAGACATGAGGCTAAGTACACGCATGGCGGGAAGGGTATTCATGAGAACTCCTTTGCAATAGCAGTGTGAAAAGTTTGGCGGATATTGTGTATTTTGCTACCACATTTTCTTGAAGGATGAACCCGATTGCTTAAAAGAATAGCAAACCAGTTTTGTTTTGGTTCAATCCAAAGGCTGGTGCCTGTAAAGCCAGTGTGACCGTAACCCTCTAAGCTAGCGGCAGAACCCGCAAAGCTATTGTTGCCTTTCAGCGCCCAGCCTAAACCTCTACGAACACCCGCCTGATTCACATACTCCTTTAACGCAGCTTGTAAAACCTCTTCCTTGGCTAAGTTAGTATCAAAATTAAGCCAAGCTCGAGCGTATAAGGCTAAGTCTTCCGCAACGCCAAAAAGCCCTGCATGACCTGCAACGTGCTCAAGACAAAATGCGTTTTCGTCATGCACAATGCCTTTTAAGATTTGGTTACGCCAAGGACAGTCCTCGGTAGCTGCAACATTCGCAGAAGCTAGCGGGCCGTACTGAATTTTGCTCATGCCAAGAGGTTCAAAGATATGTTGCTTTACAAAGGCATCTTGCTTCATTTTGCTAATGCGTTCAATGATTGCACCTAGCGTCATAAAGCCCAAATCACTATAAACAAAGCTGCCTGCCTCATGGCTTATTTCTGACTGCAAAACATTAGCTATGGCGGTTTGCCGTTCACTTACCCAAGCAAAAAGCGGTTTCCAAGCAGCTAAGCCAGAACTATGTGTTAAGAGCTGCCGAATGCTGACATTAGCCAATGAAGGGGTTTGAAACCAGCCTGCATTATGAATGAATTTACCCACCTCATCATCAAGACTAAGCTCATTTTCTGATACTAACTTTAAGATGGCAGGCAGGGTAGATACCACTTTGGTTAGTGAAGCTAAATCATAATAAGTGTCACTTGAAACCTTAGTGCCATCATATTCAGTTTCACCTAAAGCGCAAAGCCACAGGTTTTTAGTTTGATTACCAACAAGCGCAACGACCCCCGGAATATCCTGCTTTGCAACAGCTTGCTCAAGAACAACTCGAGCCTTAGCAAAATCTTGCATAGCTTAAGCCGTTATGCTTGTATTAGGAACACTAACAGGTGATTTGCCTTTTGCCTCAATGTGACCAGCTAAGAGCTCAGCAGCAGCTCGAGCTGCGCAAGGTCTAAAGCTAAACGCGCACACATAGCTTGGAATATTTTCTAAATAAGTCAGCTCATAAGGGTCTCGTAAAGCAACGACTAATAAATTGTTTGAACTTGTCTTAACTAATGAATTTATGACCAAAGCTTGGCTTTCTTGATTAAAGTCCATACCTGGCAAAGTGTGGTTCTCAGTGACAGCAATAACGACATCTGCATCTAATGCTAAAGCATCATTTTTTAAAATATCTTCTGCTTCTAGGGTACGAAGTGATGGAAACGACGCTTGCATAGCTTCTACAAAATAATCAAAGGCCGCAACCGTCTGATTTGGACCCACCCCACGAATATTCCCTAAAACCTCATAGCTAGCTCGAGTGGTTGTATTAATGAGCAAAACAGATTTATCTTTAGCAATAGGCACAAGCTTTGCTTCATCTTTTAAAATGGCTAGCGCTGCGCGAGACACCTCAAGCTCAACCGCTCTATGTTCTTCAAGACCAACAATGCTTGCGTCTAAAGACGTTTCTACTAAGTTAGCTTTTAGCTTTAAAATGCGCTCAACAGCATCATCAAGACGAGACATCGCTATGCTGCCATTTTCAACCGCTTGCTTAACCGCATTGATAAGCTCGAGTTGGTTTTTTAAGTAGGTTGATTGGTCGTGGTCATAGTGTTCCTCGGCAAGCATAATGATGTCTACACCTGCGTTAATTGCTTGAATGGCTGAGTCAGCAGGGTCGTAATTTTTCTTCATGGAATGCATGTTCATGCTGTCAGAAACAATGACGCCTTCAAAGCCTAAGTCTTTTCTTAAAAGATCTTGCAAAATAAGTGGCGATAAAGTGGCGGGTCGCTCTTTATCTAAGGCTGAATAAATAATGTGTGAAGTCATAACAATATCTGCACCTGCTTTTATACCTTGAGCAAAAGGAAGCAAATCAATAGCAAAGAGTTCTTCACGCGTTCTATTAACTTGCGGTAAACCCCTGTGACTGTCAAGCGTGGTGTCACCATGAC
The DNA here is from genome assembly GCA_964352605.1 of uncultured bacterium. Lineage (GTDB taxonomy): Bacteria > Deinococcota > Deinococci > Deinococcales > Trueperaceae > JAHEBB01. The sequence continues at coordinate 5,641 of CAYGTA010000138.1, forward strand.
CTGGGAAGTGCTTAAGCGTGGCAAGCACCCCGCCATCTTTAAAGCCTCTCACCGCTGCAGCAGTCATGCCTGCAACTAGATCAGGCTTTTCACCAAAAGCACGCATACCTATAATTGAGTTATTAGGGTTAGAGTTGCAATCTGCACAAGGACAAAAAGGTGCGTTAAGCCCCACCGCTTTAAGTTCCTGAGCAATCGTTTTATACATCTTGTAGGCATTCTCATCATTATGCGTGGCACCCAACGCCATATTGCCTGGTCCAGGGCAGCTATCAGGAACCATGACAGCCCAAGTTCCCTCTTGATCAGGTGCCAGTAACAGAGGAAGTTTAAGGCGCGTATTGCGCGCAAACTCTTGCAATTTCGTGACCAAGTCAAGCGCAGCTTCGGCCGACGGAACATTGTCATTACTAATATAAGAACCACAGACAAAATGCTCTTCAATAAGCACTCGAGCTTCTTCTAAGTTGTTGCTTGCGAAGGCTAGCATGAAGAGTTGACCTACTTTTTCAGCTAGGGTCATGCTGTTAATTAGCTTTGGAATATCCATTTAAAGACCTTTCTACTTGTTTTGTTGTTGTCTACTTGACTGCTCCCATGGTCAGGCCACGCACTAGATAGCGTTGAAAGAAAAGTGCCATGAGAAAGGGGGGCAGCATGGTTAGAACAGCTGCTGCTGACATGGCTTCCCAAGCAACTTCGTATTGACCAATGAAGAGTGTCAGTACAACTGTAACTAACTGCGAGTCAGATGAGCGTGTGAAAATAAGAGGAATTAAAAAGTTGTTCCAAGTGGTGACAAGGGTTACCAGAAAAACTGCAATGATGCCGGGTCTGGCTAAAGGAAAAATAATGCGTGCCAGAATCTGCCAGCGATTACAGCCGTCAACCACAGCAGCATCTTCTATTTCTAAAGGAATGTCTCTAATAAAGGTTGACATGAGCCATATACCAAGTGGTAACAAAAAAGTGACAAAAATAAGTATGAGCCCGCCTAAAGTATCTAGTAGCTGTAGTTGTGTCATAAGAAAAAACAAAGCAATAATGGCTACCCATAACGGTAAAGGCATCATAAGCATAATCATAAAGAAGGCTGCTTGTTTACCCCAGAATCTCATGCGGGCAAATATGTAACCTGCCCCTGTTGCTATAAGGGTGACGATTGTGGCAGATGAAATACTAACAATAATTGTATTGCGTAAGCCTGACCACATGAGGCCTGCGGTAGGTGAAAAACCTCCATCACGATATTTAGCACCCTCGGTAAAAAGAGAAATAAAATGCTCAAAGGTAGGGTTTTTAGGAAACCAGACTTTGTAAGGCACAGAGTAAAGCTCTAAACGTGTTGAAATACTTGATACAAAGACCCAATATATAGGCGCAAGTGCCCAAAAGAGTGCCACTGCACAGCCAAGATAAATGAGGCCTAATCGAACAATTTTTCGGTAGTTTAGCTTCATTCGCGGATGCCTTGGTTATACATACGTAAAATAAAGAAAATGCCCACACCAATTGACATCAGCAATATTAAGTAAGATAAAGCGCCGCCTAAGCCAATACGTAAATCTCTAAAAACCAGTTCATAATTAAAAAGCATAAGGGTTTTGGTAAAAGGGTTAATAGAACCACCTGCGCTACCCCCTGCTGTGAGCGTCCAAATAACATCAAAAATTTGAAAACTTGCAATAAACTCAACTACAAGGGCAATGGCAAATGAAGGCACCAGCAAAGGAAAGGTAATACTTTTTAAGTTTTGCCAAGCGTTAGCACCATCCACTTTAGAAGCGTCATAAAGTTCTAAAGGAATACCTTGCAAGCCAGCTAATAAAATAATAGTAGGAAAGGCAAAGCGAGTCCAAGTTTGCACAACGGCAACCCAAAGAATTTGAGCTCTTGGGTCAAGCAACCACGACCTATACTCGCTAATTAATCCAAATTGATATAAAAACCCGTTAAGCGCTCCATACTCACCATTTAACAGCCAGCCCCACAAAAAACCATTTACAACAGGAGGAACCATCCAAGGTAAAATAACTAAGGTACGCACCAAGGCGCGGCCCGGAAAACGCTCGTTCAAAAGTAAAGCAATAGAAAAAGCAACTAGCATTTCTAAAGGTAAGGTTATACCCACAACAAAAAAGCTGCGCGCCGTGACTTCCCAAAACTCAGCATCAGTCAAAAGCCTACTATAATTTTCAAGCCCTAAGAATCTGGCAGGGCGTCTAATACGCAAGTTCTCTGAAGTAAGACTCGTAAAAAAGGTATCAATCGCAGGGTAATAAATAAGTAAAGCTACTATAAAAAGAATGGGCAGCAAAATAACTGCAATAAAAACGGAATCTCTAGACCAAAAAGGTTTACGCATAGCTTTTTGCCATTAGCCTAGCTGTGAGAGGGTTTGGGCTTTGAAGCGTAATGCTTAAGCTTTTTTTCATAGCTTAAATCCTTTGGTTTATATTGATAGCTAAAGAATGGGTTAATCGTAAAAACTAGCCTGACTAACAAAGCTAAAATCGTCAACTGAAATAGATAAAAAGCTGGGGCGATTTGCTTTAAATCGCCCCAAAGGCTTGAAAGTCTTACAAAGCTTTACTGATACTCAGCCTTAAGATCATTCCACTCATTTGCAAGTTGATCAATAACTTCATCGGCAGACATGCCGGTCTGAGCAGCCTCTAAAATCATTTCGCCAACCGTATCTGTAAAAGGACCCCACCACAACGTTTCACGAGGTAACTCATTAACCATACTGCTCTGCTCGAGTATAGCGTCGTTACCTTCAATGAGTCCTTCTGCGGTAAGTGCGTCACCTACAGAGGTTCTTGAAGGATAAAGGCCAAAAGCATTGTAGATGGCAGTTTGGTTTTCTGGGCCTGTGTACCACTCTATAAACTTCCAAGCAGCCTCTGCATTTTCTGAGCCTTCAGCAATGCCGATACCAGCCGGGAAACCCCAAGTGTTACCTAAAACAAGGTAGTCAACATTAGGAGCTTGCTGTGAACTTTCAGGGTTATTGGCAACACGAACAGAACCTTGCCAGCCTTGGTGAAAGACGCCAGTACCACTCCAGAAAAGAGCATGCTGATTAATCGAACCTGCTAGCATTTCAGGGCTAATTAGCTCATCGGCAAAGTAACCTAAAAGCATAGACATGGCTTCTCGCGCCATAGAGCCTTCATTAGCAAAGACAGGGTTTAAATCTGCATCAAACATGGGGTCACCCATATTTAGGGCCATTAGGTACCAAGACCAATCAATAGCGCCCATAGCAATAGGGTGGTCATCTATACCTTGAGCTTTAATTGCGTTAGCTTGCTCAGTTAACTCAGCCCATGTTGCAGGTGGAGCATCAAAGCCAGCTTCAGCTAGCGTTGCACTGTTATAGTCCATCATGACAAGCTGCATATAAACAGGAACACCAAACGTCTCACCATCTAGATTCCAAAAATCAAACTGATTAAAATCTTCAACATCTAATGAACTCGCTGCGATCAGGTCATTAAGAGACATCATGTTACCTGTAGCCACAACATTAGAAGGTGCTTCTTCAGTTAAGAAAATAACATCAGCAGCGGCTTGACCTGACGCTGCAGAAATTTGTACACGGCTAAAAAGATCAGCCATTTGTACAGACTGAATTTCTACACTAATGCCAGTTTCTGCTTCAAAGGCTTCAAGTGCCTCTTCATTTGGCGGCACACCCCAACTAGGTGTTAAAAAAGTGATGTTTTGAGCCAAGCTTAAACTCAGCCCTAAAAATAATAAAGCAAACACGCATTTAGATATGCTTCGACCATGAATCATGCCTTGTCCTCCTTGAATTGTGTACAATTTGTTACAGCTCGAGTTTATCATTCTTGAAGACGTAGTGGCAAACAGCTTTGTTTTGATAAATTGGCGAGAAGTTAGGTTTGTAAGATAAATGACAGTACTTAAAGGAAATATTCTTGGCCCTCAAGGATTACAGGCAGGTAGCCTTGTTTTTGATGGTCATATTTCAGAAATGAGCGCATCTGCAAGTAGCAAAGCTGCGCCTTATATACTGCCGGGCTTTATAGATGTGCATGTTCATGGCGGTGGCGGGGCAGACACTATGGATGGGGCAGAAGGTGTCAAGGCATTAGCTAGCTTTCATCTTCAGCACGGCACAACCAGTCTTTACCCAACCACCATAACCAACCCGTGGCAGTCAATCTTAAAGGCCTTAGAAGGCGTAAAACAAGTTATGCTCGAAGCGCCAGATGATTTACCAAGCATTTTAGGTGTGCATTTAGAAGGCCCCTTTATAAGCCCTAAGCGTCTTGGCGCACAACCCCCAAATGCCATAGAGCCCAGTCAAGAACTCATTCAAGAAGCACTCGAGTTTGAAGTGATTAAGCTCGTTACGCTAGCGCCCGAGATTCCTAACGCCTTAGCTGCAGCAAAACAATTTTCAAAAGCAGGTGTGCAACTCAGTGTCGGGCATACTCGAGCTTCTTATGAAGAGGTTTTGGCGTTAAGTGAGTTACTTAGGCAGATGGGCGCCAAACTTGGCTTTACCCATCTCTACAATGCGATGGGGGGTCTTGAGGGACGCAGTCCAGCAGTGGTGGGTGCAGCTTTGGCTGATACGAATAGTTTTGCTGAACTTATTTTTGATAAACAGCATGTTCATGAAGCTAGCTTCTTAACGGCGTTTAACGCAAAGCAAGACAAGCTTTTGTTTATTACAGATGCCATGCGTGCCAGTGGCATAACGGCAGGTAAAAGTGAACTTGGTGGGCAAGAAGTCAGCATTAAAAACGGTAAAGCGCAACTGAGTGACGGTACCCTTGCCGGAAGCTTACTTACCTTAGATCAAGCTTTAAGAAACGCAGTCAATGCAGGCTTAAGTGTAGAACAAGCCAGTCACCTTCTGTCAAGAAACCCCGCAAACTACATGCAGCTAAAAGACAGAGGCACACTCGAGCTTGGCAAGCGTGCTGATATTGTGGTTTTAGATGAAGCGTTGCAGATTCTTGAAGTTTATGTGGCGGGTAAAAAACTTGTTGGGTAAATTAGCTACGTCAGTATTTTGTCTTTTTTGAAGCTTCAAGCTCAACTAGATATGTTCTGTGATACTCGTCAGGTAAATCCTAA
>CAYGTA010000139.1:0-10625 GCA_964352605.1 uncultured bacterium
GGAACTCCAAGATCGCGTTTACTTTATTAATAAAGTAAACGGAAATAGTATAAGCAGCAATTTGTTCTTGATCTAACATTTACTCTTATCCAACGAGCTTTTGACAGCTTGCTTAATTCATGATGAAGCTAAGAAGATAAATCGTACACAGCTTTGAGCTTATGCTCGTAAGGCTGTAAACTAAGTATCTCCATGGTGAATTTGCAAAATGCAAATTCACTCGAGCAGAGCGAGTACGGACAAACCAATTCAGTATATTGCAAACCTTCTATGGAGGAACTTAAAACCATTTGGAGTTTCCTTATGACAATAGTAATTGCTTCTGCCTTACGCACACCCGTGGCAGCCTTTCAGGGTGGCTTTAGTTCTTTAAAAGCATCAGAACTTGGTGCCGCGTCCATAAAAGCAGCTGTTAGTGCAGCCCATATTGACGGTTCAGATATTGACTTGGTACTCATGGGTAATGTTTTGCCTGCCGGCATGGGGCAAGCACCCGCTAGACAAGCAGCCCTATTTGCAGGTCTAGGCAACACAGTTCCCACTGTTACCTTAAACAAAATGTGTGGCAGTGGTCTAGAAGCAATCATTCAGGCAACTCGAGCGATTAAGGCTGGAGATGCCAAAACTGTAGTTGCAGGTGGTATGGAATCTATGACCAACGCACCTTATTTGCTACCAGGGGCACGCTCTGGCTTACGAATGGGCAACGCTCAACTGATTGACTCTATGGTTACTGATGGCTTGTGGGATGTTTATAACGATAAGCACATGGGCTCTTGCGCTGAACTTTGTGCCAGCGAATATGGCTTTAGTCGCGAAGATCAAGATGCCTTTGCCATAAGCTCTTATGAGCGTGCGCAAAAAGCAAGTAAAGATGGCAGCTTTGCTAAAGAAATAAGCCAGGTTGAAGTCAAAGACCGCAAAGGCAATGTAACCCTAATTAGTGAAGATGAAGGACCCTTCCAAGTCAAGTTTGACCGCATTCCTAGTTTACGAGCCGCCTTCGAAAAAGATGGCACCGTAACGGCTGCAAATGCATCAACAATAAATGATGGGGCAGCAGCTCTTGTCATAACGACTGAAGAGCATGCCCAAGCTAAGAACATGCCTATTCAAGCAAAAATAATGGGTTACGCTAGTCACGCTCATGAACCCGAGTTATTTACCACTGCCCCAGTTGGCGCTATGCAAAAACTATATGACCAGCTCAACTGGAAACCGGACGATGTTGATCTTTATGAAATAAACGAAGCTTTTTCGGTTGTGCCCATGGCTGCCATGAAAGCCTTTTCTATAGCTCATGAGAAAGTAAATGTTCATGGTGGCGCAGTTGCCATAGGTCATCCTATAGGCGCGTCAGGTGCACGCATTGTCGTCACCCTAATCAACGCTTTAAAAACACACACTAAAAAAAGAGGCATGGCTAGCATATGCATAGGTGGAGGGGAAGCCTTAGCCTTAGGACTCGAGCTTGTTTAAGCTTTTCCAATTCGTTGTGCAGCAACAATAGCAAAAACCGCTAAAGCCAAGCTAAACACAAAAGGAAGCATAATGCCTGTTTGTTCAGGCATACCTTGTTTGGTGGCAAAGGCAAATAGTGCGCCACCTATACCCGTTGCTAAGGCAGCCACAAACGTATCACCTAGCTGTAAAGACGCTGACACTTGCCCTTCTTCACCCTTGGGCGCTAAGGCAAAAGCAAGAACGGCACTGGTGGCATGTGCCATACCTATACCTAAACCAGCAAACAACCAGCCTAACAGTGAAATTAACAAGGGAAGACTCGAGCTGTACAAACTAACAAGTTGTAAAGTTAAGCCGAAGGTCATAATTAAACTACCTAGCAGCATTCGCGTTTGTCTTTGCTCTGGCGCTCGCATATCCCACTGGTCTTGCAGCCATGCACCCGCCGTCCAACTAACAGAAGCAATAGCTATAGCTAAACCAGCAGTGGTTGTACTCAAACCATGAACTGAGCTAAGCATAAGCGTTACAAAAGCCTCGACGCCAAGAAAGGCAGCATAAAAGCAACTACGACTTGCAATAACCGAAGGCAAAGCTTTAGCTAGCCGCAACGTACCTTTAGGTAGTAACTCAACTAGCTTATAAAAAGCAAGCACTGCACCTACAGCAAATACAACAAAAGAAAGAAAAACGTTATCTAAACCCAAGCCAAATAAAAGAGTCGCGGTAGCCCCTGCCAGAATAAGCGCACTGCGCCACTGAGAAGCTTTAACACTAGTGCCTTTACCTAGCCTTAAAAATGATTTCAGGGTTACCAATAAGATGATAAGCGTGAAAGGTGCTATGGCCAAAAAAATATATCTCCAACCAATTGTTTCGGCAATAAAGCCGGCTATGGTTGGACCGGCTAAGGCAGGTACTACCCAAGCTGTAGACATAAAGGCAATCATACGCGAACGAATCTTATCTTCATAAGCAAGGTTTACGGCCACATAAACAGCCACAATGCTTGCCCCACCTCCTAAGCCTTGTAAAAATCTTGCCATGATAAATACAGGCATGTTGGGGGCAAAACCCGCTAAAAGTAAACCAAAAAAGAAAACCAAAATGCCAATCGCAAAGGGTAGCGCTGGCCCATGCTTGTCTGACTGCTCACCGCCCAGAACAATGCTAAATAAAGACCCGAGTAATTGAGCACTAAACATCCATCCGTATAGCAGTAAGCCTTGAAGTTCAGTTGCAATGCTTGGTGCAACCGTAACAATAGCTAAATTTTCAAAAGCCACTAAAGTAATGATGAGCAAAAGCCCAACACTTAAAACTTGGTGCTGCTTATCAAAAACACTTGCTTTAGCTTGCTGAGCAATCATAATACCTCTTTAAACTCGAGTTTAAAAATCTTCTTGCTTAACTTGTTGCAGTTCCATGAAACATTGCACCCTTGGCTGAGTTGGTTTGTTTTTACTCCCCCGGGTCGCACGAATGGTCTGATGGTGCAAGCATTCGTGGAAATGCTATTGAATTAAACCAATAGGGTGATAGATTTTAAATCATCGTACCCATTCCGTAAGGCCTAAAGTAGCACCAAACGCAGCTCAGAAACTCAGACCAAAGTCCATAGTTTAACGCTCGCTAAATTGGGTTAACTCTTTATACCTGAAGCAGTTTGTTGTGTGATCCATAATCATGCCGGTAGCCTGCATGTAACTATAGATGATGGTACCGCCGACAAATTTAAAGCCGCGTTTTTTTAAGTCTTTACTAAAGCTATCAGATAGCTTTGTTGTTGCTGGAACTTGCTTATAGCTTCCCCAGTGATTAACAAGGGGTTTGCCTTTAACGAACTGCCAGCAGTATGTATCAAAAGACCCAAATTCCTCTTGCACGGCAAGAAAAGCTCGAGCGTTAGTTATGGCTGCATTGACTTTGAGTTTATTGCGAATAATGCCTGCATCCTGTAACAAACTAGCCACTTTTGTTTCATCATAATTAGCAACCGTACTAGCATCAAAATCATCAAAGGCAGCTCTAAAGTTTTCTCTTTTCTTAAGAATGGTAAGCCAGCTTAAGCCCGCTTGAAAGCCCTCTAAAATCAAGAATTCGAAGCGTGTTTTATCATCGTGAACAGCTACACCCCACTCTTCATCATGATAGCGTTGGTAAAGAGGGTCATCACTAGCCCAAGCGCATCGCTTTAAAGTTTGCACTTAAGCTTGAATGGGGCCAAAAGGTGAACCACTTGGTGGTTTTTCTTGGCCAGCTTGTGCTGCTGCGAAGCCTGTTTGCAAACCCATTATGTAGCCCAATTTAAGCATAAACATGAGCGTGTCTACATCGCCTTCAGCTAATTTTTGTGCAACAAAATCTTCCGTACCAAGCGGAAGCTCGAGTTTATTTACTTCGTCTCCATTGACTTTCTTCATTTGTTCTATAAAGGCTGCAATTTGTGCTTTTGGGTCAATATCATCCGGCATTTAGGGTTCCTTCTTCAATTTGGTCTTCTATCCATGCGATTATAGATTCTGCGGTACCTAAATTTGTTGCTAAGGGTACGCTGTGAACATCACAAATGCGCATGAGAGCACTTACGTCTGGTTCGTGCGGTTGAGCAGTTAGCGGGTCACGAAAGAAAATAACAGCTAGCACTTTAGCTTCAGCGATACGCGCACCCACCTGCAAATCACCACCTTGCGGGCCAGACAAAAAGCGTTCGACATCAAGATTCGCTTTGTCTTTAAGTACACCCCCTGTAGTGCTAGTAGCAATCAATGGAAATTTAGCGAGAATAGCTGCGTGGTCTTTAGCAAAAATAGCTAAATCTAACTTTTTTTTGTCATGGGCAATTAAGGCAATAGCTTTCGGCATGACTTTAGTGTATCAAGCTTAGCTAACTCGAGTGCTTTTCAAATGAGCATTTATAGCCTTTTGCATTTAAAATGCTTGTAGTGTTTTAAATGCCGAACTAGCTGAGTAAAAACAGATGTACTAAGTTGATGGTGTGTTTTACTTGAAAGCTGCTATAGACCCAAATTATTGCTGCCCGTCTCGTTTTTGCCAGTCTTCTTCAAACAAATTAAAGTGCGATTCTGTTCGAGGGTAGGCTTTTATGGCTTCTTCATTTATATCTAAACCTAAGCCATCACCTGTAGGTAAAGCAAAATAGCCATCAATCACTTCAGGGAGGCCTGTAGCTGCTTCATTAACATAAGCATCTGCAAAGTCATTGAAGTATTCTTGAATTTTAAAGTTTGTTGTGCAGGCTGCGAAATGTAAGGATGCTGCCGTGGATAAAGGACCACCTACATTGTGAGGTGCCATAAGCATATAGTGTGTTTCGGCAGTACCAGCAAGCTTCTTGGCATTAAGCAAGCCCCCAAAATGTGTTATATCCACCTGAATGATATCTGCCGCCTGATACTCAAAAAGATCACGATACTCGTGAGCTGTGTGAATGCGCTCCCCTGTTGCCACAGGCACCCCAAAAGGTAAGACAGCTTCACGCACAGTCTTTAAAGCCTTAAGGTTTTCAGGTGGAATGGGTTCCTCTGCCCAAGAGAGTCTAAAAGGTGCAAGCTCTTTAATGATATCTACAGCCGTTACCAAGTTAAAACGCCCATGCATCTCTAACAAAATATCAGTATCAGGCCCAATAGCATCACGAACAGCCTCAACCAAACTAACCACTTTCAGTTTCTCAGCATACTCGAGCTCGTAGTAACCTGCGCCAAACGGGTCAAACTTAAGGGCTTTATAGCCTTTTTCAACAACTTTTTTTGCAGCAGCATGAAAGGCTTCTGGTGTTCGTTCTGAGCGGTACCAACCATTTGCGTAAGCTTTTATGTTTTCTCGGACTGCGCCACCAAGTAAACGGTAAACGGGTTGCTTTAAAGCTTTACCCTTAATATCCCAACAGGCAATTTCAAAAAGAGCTAAGCCCGTCATGACGATTTCGCCAGCACGACCATAATCATCTCTTGAGACACGCAAAATGAGCTTCTCAATTTCAAAAGGGTCTGAACCCAAAACATAACGATCAAAGGTTTCTTTAAGATAACCAAGCATTGTATCTATGCGATTTAGTGGTCTAGCTTCTGCCCAACCCGTCACACCTTCATCAGTTTCAAGTTTAATGAAAAGAAGATTACGCCACGGGGTACCCATAACAAAAGGGGTCATTTTGATTATTTTCATCAGCTCTCCTGAGTTCTCAAATGGCTCAACAAAATACTCGAGTTACGAATTAATTTTTATTTGCTTTAGCATACCATCAAAAGAAAAGCGGCTCGCAGGCTAACCCGTGAACGCTTTAAATAAGCTTAAATTACATTTCTTCAGGTGATTCAATACCAAGCAAAGCCAAGCTTTCAGCCAAGGTCACTTTAAGCTTAGCCACAAGCTCGAGTCTTGCTTCTTTTAAGCCTTCTTCTGACTGCAAAATACGCGTGTCAGGCTTACCCTTTTCATCTTTATGATTATAGTAACTATTCCAAGCTGTTGCTAAATCAAGTGCATACTGAGCAATAATGTGTGGCGCAAAATCCTTAGCTGCCGCTAAAATAACTTCAGGTAATTTAGCTATTACTTTAGCCAAACCCGCCTCTAAATCAGTCAACTTACTGTAATCAGCTTTGCTTAAATCAAGCTTGAGCGCAGCAGCATCACGAAGTATTTTTGACGCTCGAGCATGCGCATATTGAACATAAGGCGCACTATCTCCCTGCAAGTTAAGTGCTTGCTCCCACCTAAAATCAATAATGCGTTTAGATTCGCTTTTTAACATACTAAATTTAAGCGCGCCCAAACCCACCTGCCGCGCTACCGTATCAAGCGTAGGCAAATCAGGATTTTTTTCTTGAATAACTGCCTTAGCACGCTCTTTAGCCTCAACCAAAACTTCATCAATCGCAAGCGTAATACCCTTACGCCCGCTCATAGCTTGACCTTCAAGGGTAACAACCTCATAAGCCAAATGATGCAGATCATGACCCCGATTATGATCAGACAAGCGCAAAGATGTTTTCACAATCGTTACATGATGCGACTGCCGAGCATCAATCACATTCACAACATCATCCGCATGCGCAAAACTCGTACCCTCAGGCTTTAAAACACCCTCAGGCGCACTCGAGTACAACACATGACCACTAGGCTGCGTGTCAAATGAAGCAAATTTAAGACCTTCAAACATGCCGGCTTTCCAATAGTGATAGCCAATATCTTTGGCAACATACATTGCGTTACCGTCACTACGAACCAGCACCACATGGGGTTCTTCTAAACCCGGCAAGAAATCACTAACATTCATAATGAGTGCCCCTGCATACTTACCCTCAGTAGGTTTTGAGACATAATCACTATTTTGCAAAATGGCAAGCCCTTGCGCTAAAAAGCCTGCCTGCACCACATCTGACTCCCAGACAAGTAAGTCATACTCAACGCCAAGATCATAAGAAGTTTGCAGCAAAGAGCGCACAATCTTAGCAATTTCATTTCGCAATTCACCAGCCTCAAGCTTATGCATAACCTTCTGCACACCCTGCTCGATGGTGTCAGCATCGCTCTCTTTAGCAACTTGAAGCTTGACGTACAACTCACCAAGCCAGTGGTCATACTTTTTAGAACCCTCAAACTCTGCTTTGAAGTAATCAACCGCAAACAAACTCTCAGCTGCCTGCCGCCCCGTATCATCAATATAATTTTGAATCTCAACGGTGTAACCCGCAGCTTTAAGAATGCGCTGAATGCTATCGCCTAAAGCAATATTTCTTAAGTGCCCAACATGCGCTTCTTTATTTGGGTTAATGCTGGTGTGTTCAACAATGTACTTTTTATCTTGCGTAGGCAAGCCCGTATCTGCATGAACAACCGATTTAATAAAGGCAGCTGAATCAACAAAAAAGTTAATATAAGGCCCTACCGCTTCAGCTTTAGCAATACCTTCAGGTAGTTTCAGTTCAGCCACAATATCCTGAGCAATCACTGCAGGGTTTTTACGAAGGGTCTTAGCCAAACCAAAGGCAACAGGGCTACCATAATCACCTGCTTTACCAGCAGGAACATCTTGAATAGGTGCGTCTGTAACAGAAATAGACAGGCGTTCTAAAGCGCCCAACAGCGCAGCTTGTAATTGAGTCTTTAAATCTTGCATAGTGAGCTAAGGTAGCATATTTTTAATATTAAGGGGGACAACACTCGAGTTTGGCAAACAGTCTTTAATAACTTCTTCCACATTTTTGTATGAGTTTAGACTCAGAATTCTCTGGCAACACGAAGCGTTTTCGATACAGGCTTAATATATGGTATTGATTAAGCAGAAATTTCTCAATGTCATAACAGACGTTAGCTCTCTCACGGAGTTTCATAGCGTGAAGCTCTTAGAATGACGTATTAACTAATATTCGTCTGTTACCTTACAGAAAAGTTGATACAACTAGACTAAGATTTTTAATAACGATGAGACTCGTTTAACTAGGAGGTTAGCATGAGTCAAGAAACAAAGACTTTTGAACAACCCATTCCCGTATGCCCTGTACGAGGATCTGTTATTTACCCAACTATGGTCATGCCTGTTGACGCAGCCAGACCCATATCGATAAGAGCAATCAACGCGGCCTTAGATCGCGACCGAACCATATTGATTGTCAATCAAAAAGACCGTGATACCCAAGAACCCACCGCTGACGACCTCTACGAAGTAGGCACAGCCTGCAACATTTTACGCATGAAGAAAAACCCTGACGGCAACATACAAATGCTCGTTCAGGCCTTCGCTCGAGTGCGTGTCAAAGCCTTTTATGGCAACACCGATGTCATTGAGGCCGATGTAGAACCCATAGACGTACCTGTTGGTGACGAACTTATCTTAGAAGCAGCCTTTAGAGAGCTGAAAGAAAAGTTTGCTGACATGATTGAGTCAAGCCGCACCGTGCAGCCCGAAGTTGCTCAGTTTGTCATGAACCTAGAAGATGCAGGACAATTTGCGGATTATGTAGCTTATAATCTTGAGTTTAGACCCGAAGAAAAACAAGCTGTTCTAGAAGCACCCACCGTTTCAGAGCGAGTCAAAAAAGTACTTGTACTAATAGACACCGAACTCGAGCTTGCCGAAACACAGCGTAGATTACAGCGTGAAGTTAAAGATGAGATTGATCGTAATCAACGTGAATATTTCATTCGTGAGCAAATAAAGGCGTTACAGCGAGAACTTAATGGCAGTGATGAAGATGATGATGAGATTGAAGAGTTCAAAACCAAGCTTGAAGATTTAGAGCTACCTGAAGAAGTCATGAAAGAAGCAGAACGTGAGCTTAACCGCTTAGGTCGTATGCATCCTGACTCTGCTGAGGCTTCTGTTATTCGCACCTATCTCACTACCATTACTGAATTACCTTGGAATACACGTAGTGAAGAACAAATAGATATTGCTGAAGCAACCAAAATTCTTGAAGATGAACACTATGGTTTAGAAAAAGTAAAAGACCGTGTTTTAGAGTACCTAGCTGTTCGCAAACTCAAACTCGAGCGTGCCGAGAAGGGTGAGCTTGATGCTAAGGATGTGAATAAGGGTCCTATTCTTATTTTTGTGGGCCCGCCGGGTGTGGGTAAAACAAGTATTGCTAAGTCTGTAGCCAAGGCACTTGGGCGTGAATACGTGCGTATTAGCTTGGGTGGCGCTCGAGATGAGAGTGACATTCGTGGTCATAGACGTACCTATATTGGCAGTATGCCTGGTCGCATTATTCAGGGTATTCGTCAAGCAGGCACCAAAAACCCTGTCTTTTTGCTAGATGAGGTTGATAAATTAGGCATGAGTTATCAGGGTGACCCAAGTAGTGCCCTTCTTGAGGTACTTGACCCTGCCCAAAACTATAGTTTTGTTGATCACTACTTAGGGGTTCCTTTCGACCTTAGTGAAGTGCTTTTTGTTGCAACAGCTAATTACCCTCAGCAAATTCCTGAAGCGCTTTTAGATCGCATGGAAGTCATTGAGTTTAATAGTTATATTGAGCAAGAAAAAGTTGAGATTGCTAAGCGTTACTTGTTACCAAGACAAATTCGGGAAAATGGTCTTAAATCTAAGCAACTTGTGGTGAGTGACTCAGCTGTCGCTAAGATCGTTACTAATTACACCCGTGAAGCAGGGGTGCGTAACTTAGAAAGAACCATTGGTACCCTTGCTCGTAAAGCCGCTAGACGCATAGCTGAAGGTGACGCGAAACGTGTACGCCTAACTGAGCCTAGCTTAGAGCAGTACCTAGGGCCTGATAAATTTACCCCCGAATCTGAAGCTGCTGAAAATTTAGTGGGTGTGGCGACAGGCATGTACTACACACCGGTTGGTGGTGACATCTTATTTGTCGAAACCAGTGTCACACCGGGTAAAGGTGGGCTTGTACTTACGGGTCAACTAGGTGACGTTATGAAAGAAAGCGCTCGAGCTGCCTTAACGTATGCTAAGAGTAATGCTGAACGCTTCGGTATATCGCAAGAAGTGCTGGATAATCATGAGATTCATATTCATGTTCCTTCTGGTGGTACTCCGAAAGAAGGGCCAAGTGCCGGTATTGTGTTAGCAACCTCCCTTATTAGTGCGCTTACAGGCATTCCTGCTCGTAAAGATGTCAGCATGACAGGTGAAGTTACCTTAAGGGGTCGCGTTTTACCAATTGGTGGCTTAAAAGAAAAAGTTTTAGGGGCCAAAAGGGCAGGTATTAAGCATATTGTTCACCCAAGCAAAAACGCGAGTGACCTAAATGATATTCCTGCTCACTTACGCAAAAGCCTAAGTTTTCATAGTGTTGATGATCTAGACCAAGTTTTAGATGTTGCACTTGTTGGCGGACTTAAAGCCTTAGAAGCTCATGCGAACACCAAAGAAAAAATAGCTAAGCGCAAAGCAAAAGCACCTGCAAAACCCGCGCAAGCGTAAAAAAAGAAGCAAGAAGTAGAAAGTAAAAAACAAGTAAAAGAAGGCATCCTTAAAACGGGATGCCTTCTTTTTTATACCAAGTATGGCAATCCTTATTTCCATAAGATTTGGACAAAGATTATAGTTCAATAGTTGCTAACCTTAGTCAAATTTTGCTGACTCCTCATGCGATAGTTGTTAATACCAAGTCCGAAAAGGTACTTCATAAACTCTTACAGAGTTGATTACGTCC
>CAYGTA010000140.1:0-10576 GCA_964352605.1 uncultured bacterium
GTTGTGCTGCCATAAATGTGGGGTTCGCGTGTTCCAAGTAAGTTTAGGTTTGGGCCATTTAAAATAAGAATCACTGTGACTCCAGTAGTTGCTGCCACGCATTTTTTAGATGCTTAGGAGCGATGTCAGTTAATACAGTGGGTTTGTTTAGCTTCTCTAAGACGACAAAGCTAACTTTGCCATTGGTATTTTTCTTATCACGTTTAAGGTAAGGCTCGAGTTCTTCATAGGTTTTGCAGGGTAGGGGAGCTGGTTTGACCCATTTGAAGAAGGCTTGTATTTTTTGACTGAGGTCTTGGTAGCCTAAGTTTTTGGCTAAATAGCTGTTAAATAATAGTCCGTATGCTACTGCGTCGCCATGTCCAAGTTTATGCTTGCTGGCTGCTTCTAGTGCATGTGCAAGTGTGTGGCCTAGATTTAGGCAGGCTCTTACACTGGCTTCTTTTTCGTCTTGTTCAACTATGGTTGCTTTTACTTGAACGGAGCGGGCTATAAGGTCACTGAGTAGCTGTGCGTTGGTTTTATGAAAGGCTTCTGAGGGAACATCATTTAAAATAGAGCTATCTTGTAGTAAGCCATGTTTGTAAAGTTCAACAGCACCTTGCTTGAATTCTTTGTCAGGTAGGCTTGCTAAAAACGATACATCTATAAGTACAGCTTGGGGTTGCCAGAATGCGCCTACTAAGTTTTTACCTTGAGGTAGATTGATACCGGTTTTGCCGCCCACACTTGCGTCAACCATAGCTAGTAGACTTGTTGGAATTTGATAAAACTTTATGCCCCGCATGAAACTAGCTGCGGTAAAGCCAGCGAGATCACCCACAATGCCGCCCCCAAGTGCAATGATTGCGCTTTTGCGGTCAAAGCCATCTTCGGCTAACTGTTCTAGTAGGTAACTAAACGTGGTGGCTGATTTGCTTTCTTCACCTGAAGGAACTTCGTACAGTTGCCCTTCTTTAGCTTGTTTTTGTAAGCTTTCAATAAGCTTGGTGGCATATAACGCAGCTACATTGTTATCTGTAATAATGGCGATCTTTTGCTCTTTTATTTGTTCAGCAAAACTGTCTAAAAGACCGTTACCAATATAGATGTGATAAGGCGGATTTACTTTAACGGTAAGTTTTGTTTTTGTTTCCAAGACCATAATTCCTCAACAATTTCTTCAACAACAGCTGCTGACTGACGACCATCTGTAGATACATTGATGCTTGCCACATCGGCGTAAGCGTCACGGCGTGCCTCTAGTAAATCATGAATACGTTCGATAGGATTACCAACTTCTAAAAGTGGGCGTTTATGGCGCCTTGTTCGCTTATAAATTGTTTCAGGACTTGCCCATAAACTAACGACAGGACCGCGCCCCTTGAGCATTTCACGATTAAGGGGCCGAGTTACAGTGCCACCCCCTGTGGAAATAACACAATGCTCGAGTTTTAAACAGCGTCTTATAACTTCTGTCTCGTAATCTCTAAAGACGTGTTCACCATAGGTTTCAAATATGTCACTGATACGCATGCAGCTTACGCGTTCAATGACTCTGTCTGTATCAATGAAAGTTAGACTGAGACGCCGAGATAACTCCCAACCAATGCGGCTTTTCCCTGTACCCATAAAACCGCAAAGTGCAACCCAGCTAACTCCATCTTGGTGAGGAGTAATAACCTGATTCATAAGTTGTCGCTAACAGATTAGCTTGTTTTTAAATCCAAGGTATTACGAATCAGTAAATGATATTTGGGTGGTTTAAAAGGTAAAGGAAAAGTATTAAATCGAATCATGAATATAGATTAGCATGAATTCTTCTTAGCTCACTAAAAAAGGCTCTTGGTCAACATCACCAAGAGCCTAAATTTAATTTGAAATTAGTTTACTCGATAATGTCTGCAGTCATGATTAAGAGAAGTTCAGTATTTCTATCTTGAACATCAGTTTTGCTAAACAAGTTACCAACAATTGGAATGTCACTAAGGAAAGGAACACCCGTTACCGTCTGCTGGAAACTGTTTTGAAACAAGCCACCAAGGACAACAGTTTGACCGGGAGCCAAAGTGACCGTTGAACTGGTTTTACGTTCAGAAAAATCAATACGGTTAGGCACTTCACCTTCAGCAAAAGGCGTAAGCAAATCAGATACTTCTGCATCAACCGTTACAATAACGCGACCATCATTAGTAATACGAGGTGTCATGCTTACTAGAATGCCGAACTCGAGTGTTCTAAAGCTTAAAGAACCGTCAGGTGCTGGGAACTGAATTTCTATACGTCCACCTGATTTTAAGTTTGCTGTTTCATTATTTAAAACAGTAAGGTTTGTATCATCAACTTTTCTTGATAAACCTTGACGCTCGAGTGTGTCTAGTACAGCGCCTATGTTTAAGCCTGAAATTGCTTTTTGGGCGTCAAAAATAAATGATAGGCCACCTTCTAAGAAGTTAACAGCGAAGTTACCAAGGCCTGTACTTATGTTTAGACCTAAATTAGCTGCTTCTTCTGAGGTGATTTCTTGAATTCTGAGTTGAACATTAACTTGTTGTCTTGGAACATCTAGTTGGGTTACTAGTTCTGCGATGCGACTATGAAATTCTGCAGGTGCATTCACAATAAGGCTGTTAGAACCTGAATCTGCAACAATCGTAAAAAGATTAGATGCTTCTGCTGCTTCGCCTTCAACAACTGGAGCCGCTGCCAAAACACCTGAATTTTGTAATACAGTAGCTAATTCTGTGGCGTTGGCATTGCCTAAGGCATAGACTCTTAGTTCACGTTCAATGACGACTTGTTGTTCAGGCACGGCAGGCGCGTATTGACTAATTATAGTAACAGCTTGGTCTTGTTGAGCTTGGGTGCCTCTAATAAGAACACTTTGTAAGCCGGGTAGCGCTTCAATGGTTAGGCTAGGAATGATGCGCTTAACTAAGTCAGCTACCTGATTAACATCTACGCCGTCTTCTATTTTGTAAAACTCTTGAACAAGGGGTTCTGACTCAGAGTTGGTAACTTCAGGTGCAGGTTTAAAATCTGCAACAGAGAGGCTTGTGCCAACCACCAAGACATCATTTTCTAAAAGAGCAAAATCAAGGTTGTAGCGCTGCATTAAGATTTCCCAAATTTGCCTAAAAGGTTTAGGTTCAGCGATACGCAAGTTAATGATTTGCTCAGGTACAGCGTCTGCAATGGGCGTTAGTCCAACACTTAGAGCCAAAGACTCGAGCATGGCTTGTAAGAGCTCTCCTTCGCTTTGAGTAACAAGTGTTATTGCCGTGTCAAAGCGTGGGTCATCTGGGAGTTGGCTCTGCGCAGTTACAAATGCGCTTAACCACAAACTGAATATGAGTAGAGTTGGGAGTAGGTATTTTTTCATGTTCACCGCCATAAATCTAGTGCAAGAGATTTGATTTCTTCTTCATCTTTAAAGGCTGCTTCTTGACCTTTTAGACTTGCTAAAACAAAATTGGTATCGGGTAAGGTATCACCAAGGGGAATAACAATAGGCTTATCACTTAAGGCGCTTCTGAAGACACCCACACTAACAGGACCTGTTGCAGAGCCTGTAAAGCGTACATTGTTATCACGTAAGTAACGGCTTAATGCTGAAGTGCCTACAACTGTGCTACTCGTATCTGGTCGATTAGCTAAACTTTCCTCTTCTGCCGTGAGAGAGGCCAAAGGAGCTGTTAATAGCGTTGGTGCTGCTGATGTGGTGACACTATCTATGTCTACAGGGGCAGCATTTTGCAAGCTGGTTCTAGACAGCGTTGGAGCAGCGACTGCTGGTGCACTCTCTAGAGAAGGTCTAGTAATACTAGCTACTTCTGACGATAAGCCAGTTTCTGCATTTACATCCGAATCAGTACTTGCCAAAGGCGTAACCAACGTTTGTCTTAAAAGACTCGGGGTTGTTGGTAGACTGCCACTTGGTAAAGGCCTAAGGCTGTTTGTTGTAGACAGACTAGGCGCTGTTAAAGCTCGAGTACTTGGTGAAATTGTTAAAACAGGCGGTGGACTTTCAACGATCGTATCTTGAACGGTGACTTCTATAGGTTGAGGTCTGTCAGGTATTGCAACTTCAACCAAGCCTGAATCTGCAGGCGTAGGAGCTGCAATAACTTCAGTCAAAACGAGCGGTGCAAAAGGATTCACACTTGCACGCTGAGCATTAGCTTGTAAAGGGTTAGCAGTATTTTGTGTAGCTGCTGGCGTTAAAGTCGGGTCAACCAAAAGAGGAGGGCTAACAATTAAAAAAGGTAACTCAGCAATATCAATCTCAGTTGCAGCCTGAATGACTGGAGCGCTCTCAGCAACTGCAGCAACACTTGGCTCGAGTGCTACAACGGGTGTATCAGGTATAGCAGTTACCGCAGCATCTTCTGAGACTTGCACCTCAGGATCAGGGGCGAGAGCTGTTGACGTTTCGTTATCTAGAGATGAGATCGTGCCTTCGTTGCCACTTACAGGTGCCACTTCAACATCACTGCTTGCTTGCTCAGAAGCTTCTGTTGTCCCGGTGATTGCCTCAGGCGTAATGTCTGTTGGTTCACCGCTTGCTGTGGGCAGTTGGACTGTTGAATTTGGATTAATCACTCTTGTTGAATTTAAAGGACTACTGGTAGACCCAATAGATATAATGGATGAGCCTTGTCGTTGCTGGTTAAAAAAGTTAAACCAGATGAGACTAGCTCCTGCCAAACAAGTCAGGCCTATAAGTATTTTGGCTTCTTTTGAAATACGCGAAAAAATACTCATTCGTCTATCCCTGTGCTACCCGTATAAACAAAGACACTAAGATTATAAGTTGTTGATAAATCCGGATTGTCGGAAGTGCCATCATTATTTACTGAAAAATTTACATTCTCAACTTTAGTAAAACGCTTTAACGACTCTAAGCTACCTAGAAAGCCAAGAGTAGAAGCAAAACTACCCGTACTGGCAAGTGAAAAGCCTAAACTACGAACATCAGGAATAGCTTGCGCACGGCTACCCGTTTGGTTAATGCTTGAAAGCGAAATATTATGTGTACTCGCTTCTTCTCTAAAAGAATCTAGTAATGCTGCCACTTCACTCTCAAGAGGAAGCTCAGCCAAAAAGTCATCACGAGCTTGTTTTGCCTGAGCAAGACTTTCTTCTAACTGAGGTAAATTGGCCTTGGCAATTTCACCTTGTCTAACCTCAGCAGCTAAGCTTTCAATACGGTTATCTAACTCTGAAATGCGCTCACGAGTAGGCGTAAACATGTAAAAGTACCACGCAACCGCAATTAACAAGCTCAAAACAATCAGGACAAGCGTAATGTCACGCTGACGTAGTTTTGGCATCTTTAGAGACTTAAGACTATCTAACATCATTCATCCCCACTACTGGCAATAGCACCCAAGGTCATATTAAATGAATAGTAACCTGTCTCTTCACTAAGCGAAGCGCTCTGAAAATCAACACCAAAAAGGCTCGAGTTTTCTAGGGTTCTTATAAATTCACTAAGAACAGCGGCATCTACTGCTTCACCATTTAAACTGATTTCTGCATTTGTTGTTGCGCCTTCAAATCGTTCAGGAGATGAGCTAGGCGGTGTAACGCTCTGCATGCCAATGCTACTAAAACTTACACTAGGACGCCCTGAACTTGTAGCGGCAGGTAGAGTCTCAAGCATATTAGAAATTTGCTGTGTCCATAAGATTTGATTGTCTTTTACTTGTGTACGAAGCGATTCGAAAATCGTTAGATTGGCAAGTTCTGCTTGAAGCTCACGTTGTTTAAGTACAAACTCTTGAAGCTGATCGCGTTGAACTTGCAACTGCTCAACTTCATTTTTCTTATTACGCTCAGTTTGGCTGACAGAAAATTGTAATACACCAATAACGCCAAAGACAAGAAGCGGAAACAAAACTGCTATTAAACGCCAGTAAGCGGGTTCTTTAACTCGCCTCAAATGCTTTGGTAATAGATTAATATTAATCAAGGTTAACTCCGCGCAATGCTAAGCCCAGTGGAACCGCAAACTCAGGACCAGCCTTAGCTAGATATTGAGTGTCAAAGCGGTTTGGGTCGACAATAACGGTTAACCAAGGATCACCTAACTCAACCTTAAAGCCTAAAGCATCCCCAATAGCTTCAGGTAAACCTCGTAGTTTTGCACCGCCACCAGCTACAAACACACGACTTATATTAGCATCCCCAGCTTGAACGCGAAAGAATTCAAGGCTGCGGCGAATTTCAGTAGTTAAATCAACCAATACAGGTCTTAGTGCTTCATAGACCCTACTAGGACTAAATTGTTCCCGCTTAACATCAAAATTAAGCAGTTCCTCTTCATCTTCAGTAGGAATGGTAGCTGTACCATAATCAAGTTTTACTTCTTCAGCAGAATCAAAATCTAAACCAAAGGCACGCTGAATCGCAGCGGTAAAATCATCACCTGAAACACCAATGTTACGATTCATAAGAACCCTGTCACCCCGAACCAAGGTAATCGTAGTATTAGAAGCAGCAATTTCTAAAACAACCCCAATTTCACCAGCTTCAGTAAAGCTAGTACCTGTCAGTGTTGTTTTGTTTAAATGCTCACCTAACAAAGAACCTCTTAAAGAACGAAGCAAACAAAAAGGTTTGATGTCCATAACAACAGGCTCGAGTCCTGCTTGTTTAAGCAACTCGAGTTGCTGATTAACCATATCTAATCGGGCTGCAGCAATAACAACTTCTAGCTGCCCGCCATCTTCGATATCTTCTGGATGATCTAATACATAATAGTCAAGCACAACTTCATCAATAGGGAAGGGAATGTAACGCTCAGCTTCCCATTTGATGGCTTCATCAAGCTCCTGCATGGTCATTTTAGGAACCTGAATATTTCTGGTAATAGCTTGCCTGTTGCCAACCGAAGCAACAACATGCTTTTTGCTAATACCTGCCTCTTCAAAAAGTGCTCTAATCTCCCCAGCTAACCCCGGCATGTCAAGAATTTGATCTTCTTGAATAAGTCCTGGTGGCATAGGGCGCATTGCTAGCGCACTTAAGGAAGGTGGTTTTCCACTTTTTAGTTCAACCACCTTCAGGGCATTTGTGCCAATTTCTAATCCTGCTGCTTCAACACGAGGATTAAATAGACGCGAGAATTGGTCGCGTAATGAGGCCATAGGTACCCTCCTTCGTTAGCAGGAAGTGTAACACAGGCGACCTATAGCCTTAAGTAAAATTTCTCTAAGTTTCCTCGATGATATGTGAAAATATCGACTTAAATGCTATGGAGGATATCAAACTATTTAAAGCTCATAGACAGCTTGATATAGCTACAATGACTTTCTAGCTTTGTAAAGCTAGATTGCTTTAGCTTGCATCCAAAAGATATTTTTAATAAACCAAACCTTAACTCGAACCTTTCAAGATAAGCAGGCGAAAACATAAAGCATCCTTTTAGGTTTTTAAATTTGTTTGTTGCTAAAAAGAACTGAACTGAATAAGTTAGACTATGATCATGCAAAGAAAACCTCGGCTTGCCATTATTGGTCTGGTACATGGTCATGTGAATTGGATAACGGCTAACTTAGCTAAGTACAGCGAATTTGAGCTTGTAGGCATTGCTGAAAGTGATCAGAAGCTTATTGACGTTTATGCTAAAAAAGACAACATTTCAACAGAGCTGTTTTTTACAGATGCTACTGAAATGCTCGAGTCTGTTAAGCCAGATGCGGTAGCGGTGTTTACAAATACCTTTGATCATTTGGAAGCTGTACGGCTTTGTGCACCGCGAGGCATTCATGTCATGGTTGAAAAACCTTTGGCCATAAGTGTAGAGCATGCTACTGAAATGGCAAGCTTAGCAAAGCAGCACAAGATTCACTTAATAACAAACTTTGAGACATCATGGTACGCAACCACCCATCAGGCTTATAAGGTTTTTCAAGAAGGACAGTTAGGGCATTTACATAAGCTTGTTGTGCATGACGGACATGATGGACCCAAAGAAAGAGGTTGCTCACCAGAATTTCTAAACTGGCTTTTTGACCCCAAGCTAAATGGCGCTGGTGCCTTAATGGATTTTGGCTGTTATGGCGTTAACCTTATGACTTGGTTTATGGATAATCAAAAACCCATAAGCGTTACAGCAGTAACACAACAACTCAAAACTGATCCAGATTACGCCAAGGTTGATGATGAAGCGACCATCATTTTGACCTATCCTAAAGCGCAAGCAATTATTCAAGGCTCATGGAACTGGCCAATTGACCGTAAAGATATGGAACTTTACGGAAGCAAAGGGCAATTAAAAACAATTAATGCTACAAGTTTAACAAGTCACTTAGTCAAGCAAAAAGAAACCACAGAAACACTCGAGCCTTTTCATTCACCTGAAGCGGATCCGTTTCGTTGCCTTTCTGCGGTTGTTAAGGATGGCTTTGAGCCAACGGGTTTATGGTCACTTGAAAACAATCTTATTGTCGTTGAGGTGCTTGAGGCTGCAAAAAAATCGGCTTTATCTGGCCAAAGGATTTTGCTGTAGGTTTTTGGGAGGATGTCTTATGAGTTCGATAGGGTATTTACTGACGTCTACATTTACTTTTGGTGCAAACTGAACATGGCTGCACTAAAAGCTTCATTTACCCAGCAGGATAGTGTTTCCTCTATAAGAAAGGAGAGTCATGATGCGCAAGCTAGTTGATAGTCACATTCATTTTTGGGATACAGAAAAATTAGATTACGAATGGTTATCAGGAATTCCTCAGCTGAATAAGCCTTATCTACCTGAGCAGCTATCAAAGGCATCTATAGATAAAGACTTAGAAAAAATCGTTTTTGTGCAAGCTGGCTTGCCTGCTGAGCAAGGATTAGCCGAGACCGCATGGGTATCTGAACTGGCACAAAGTGATACCCGAATCAAAGGTATTGTTGCCGTTGCACCCCTAGAGCTTGGTGAGGGAGCAAAAGCGTATTTAGATGCATTGCAGCGCTACCCCCTTGTGAAAGGTGTGCGTCGCCTAATTCAAGGTGAAGCCTTAGGATTTGCAAAGCAAAAAGCCTTTATTGAAGGCGTACAGTTACTCAGTGACTATGGCTTTAGTTTTGACCTTTGTATCTACCACACTCAAATGAAAGACATAATTAGCCTAGTGGAGAGCTGCCCTAACGTTTCTTTTGTGCTTGACCATATTGGTAAACCTGACATTAAGGCTGGACTTATGGAACCATGGGCAACAGAATTAACAAGCTTAGCTAGCTTTTCTAATGTGCAATGCAAACTGTCAGGTATGGTTACCGAAGCTGACCACAGAAACTGGAAAAGACAAGACCTTAAACCCTATGCCGAGCATGTACTAGCAAGCTTCGGGGTTGACAGACTAATGTATGGGGGCGATTGGCCTGTTTCTGAATTAGCCAGCAATTGGCTCGATTGGCTTGAAACTGCAGAGTGGCTTCTAGCTGACCTTTCAGAAACAGATAAGCAAAAAGTCTTTTACCGTAACGCCTGCGATTTCTATAGACTTAGTTAAAAACCATCTGTCTTTAATTTTTTTAATAGTTAGCCTCTGAGAAAAGAGCCAAGATGCACTACAGACAATTAGGTAAAACAGGACTTCAAGTATCTAAATTGGGCTTTGGTTGCTCGCCTTTAGGTGATGTTTTTGGTAATCTTACAGATGACAATGCCACAAAGCTCGTTCATGCAGCGATAGACGCAGGTATAACATTATTTGATACCTCACCTTTTTATGGAGATACCTTGTCTGAAAAAAGACTAGGTCAAGCCTTAAAAGGCAAACGTGATGAAGTGGTGATTGCAACAAAAGGGGGAAGGTTTGGGAGTACCGAAGCTTCGGAGTTTGATTTCTCATATGACAACATCATGCAAATGTGTGACGCAAGTTTAAAGAGACTCCAAACTGATTATCTAGATATTTACCAGTTACACGATATTGAATTTACAACAAAAGAACAACTTATCAATGAAGCCATTCCTGCGCTTTTTAAATTAAAAGAAGAAGGCAAGGTAAGGTTAATTGGGGTAACAGGCTACCCGCTACCTTTACTCAAAGACATTATTGAAACGGTTGACTTAGACCTTACACTTTCTTATTGTCACTACAACTTACTCAATCAGCGCTTAAAAGATGTACTAGTTCCAACGGTTAAAGCTAAACAGATGGGGTTGATAAATGCCTCAGTAACGCACATGGGTATATTGGCACAGCAGGGCCCACAAGCTTGGCACCCTGCCCCAAAAGCCGTGCAAGAAGCAGGAAGAAAAGCACTATTACATTGCGAGTCAAAAGGTGAAAACCTAGCGCGTTTAGCTATTCAATACGCCTATCAAAATGAAGCAATAGACGTAACCTTACTAGGAAACCGAACCCTAGCAGAACTAAACTCGAGCTTAGAGGCAATCAATACACCCATTAATGAACAGCTTTTGAAGGGTGTACAAGGTATACTCGAGCCTGTTTTAAATATGACTTGGAAGTCAGGCTTGCCTGAGCATTTTGAAGAGGGTGCTCAGTGAATAAAACTTATTTCACGCCAAATGAAACTGATTCTGATACTATTTCCGTTTACTTTATTAATAAAGTAAACGCGATCTTGGAGTTCC
>CAYGTA010000141.1:0-10549 GCA_964352605.1 uncultured bacterium
TCCAAGATCGCGTTTACTTTATTAATAAAGTAAACGGAAATAGTATTATTCCTTGCGAAAGCATGATCAACATGTTTTTAAGCCCTATAGTGACTCTTTTTTAAGTCAAGCAGAATAAGCAGTCTGAAATGACTGTCTTACAATTAAGATGTCTGCCATGAGCAAAGATTCCTTTATTCAATCATGCGGTCAAGTTGCATTACTGCATCTAGTAAAACCTCTGCCCCTTTAGCTAATTGCTCAGGACTCGAGTATTCATCTGGGGTGTGACTCCTACCGTTTTTACTAGGAATAAAGATCATGGCTGAGGGCGCAATTCTGTTTATATGGTAAGCATCATGCCCAGCTCCGCTTGTTAAAGGAAGGTAACTGTGTTGTTTGTTTTCACAAGCTTTTATGAAGATGTCTTGCAGCTGCTTATTGCAGTTGGCAGGGGCAACTTCGCTAATGACTTCAATCTGAAAGCTGTTTATTAAACCAGATTCTTGCATCTCCTTAGCGTTTTTGCTTAACTCATTAAGAATAAGCTCTTTTTTACTGGCATCTAGACATCTTATTTCAAGGCTGAATGTTACCAAACCGGGTACAGCATTAACAGCGTTAGGTCTAAGTTCAAGTTGACCCACCGTGGCAACAAGATCTGTATTGTCATTCAAAGCTGTTTCTTGGCAAGCTTGAATCAGTCTGCTAGCCGCAACAAGTGCATCTTGCCTGTCACTCATAGGTGTTGCCCCAGCATGATCAGCTTGCCCTACAATCCTAATGCTGTAACGCCAAATGCCAGCAAACCCCCTAACAATACCAATATCAGTATGTGAACGCTCGAGTCTTTTGGCTTGTTCTATATGAAGTTCTAGGAATGCTTTGTAGTTTGGTGCTTGCCAGTTTAGGGCTTTGTCTAGGTCTGCGCCCATTCTTTGCATAGCTTCAGCTAGGCTTTCTCCTGAAGTGTTTTTCATGGCTAGCTGCTCAGTTGTTAATATTGCGGCATGACCACGACTACCAATGCAAGATAAGCCGTAGTCGCTTGGTTCTTCACTAAGAAAGTCAATGATTTCTAAAGGGTGGTTTAACACTATATTGTTTTCTTGCATAACTTGAGCTACTTCTATAGCTGTTATGACACCGGCTATACCGTCAAAACGTCCACCTTCTAACACTGTATCAATGTGTGACCCTAAGGCAATAGCAGCTAAATGGTTGTATTTACCTTTATGTTTGCCTATTAAATTTGCAGCTGGGCTTAAGCTTAGGTCTAGTTCTGCTTCAGCAAAAAAGCTTTTAAGAAGATCTCTAGCTTGCAAATAGGTATTGGTAAATGCTCTTCTGGTATAAGGTTTTTCTTTTTCGCTTATATCTGCTAGCTGCATGACTCGTTGCCATATACGTTTTTTGTTTATCATCATAAATTTAATAATCTCTTTCTTGCTTATTTTATCTTTACATTTTTTAATCATTCTTATTTGTAATAAGCAGTAAAAATTGCTTGCTTTATTGGGTCTTATATCCTAATAAAACAAATACGTTAATTAGTTTTAGTTAATTGCAAAGAGCCTTGATTAATCAAAAGATTGAGCAGCGTAACCTAGAGCATTTTCTCCTAATCTCTTGTTTTAGAACGTGTGAGCTTTCGGCTAAAGCTTGGGTATCAAGGTTATTTTCGCTTGCGCTTTCATGCTACTCACAACTATCAATTTTCCTCATTTGATGCCTCAAGTGTTGCATATGCTCACGCTTTTCTTGCAAGAAAAGCGTGAGCATGTAAAGCTGGCGATAGTGACCTAAAAAATGAAACTATTGACGCACTGTAATTTTTTCAGTATAGTGAAAAATGCAGCATGTAAACAATTTTTCATATCCTAGATGTGTAAGGCAAACATATGGTTGGCAAAAAAATCCATGCGTTACGTAAGGCTAAAAAAATGACCTTGCAGCAAATGAGTGACTTGTCAGGATTATCTGTTTCCTTTTTATCTCAAGTTGAACGAGACCTCACATCACCAACCGTGAGTTCCCTAGTCAACATATCGCATGCTTTAGAGGTTCAGACTTCCTTTTTTTTCCCTCAACCTCCAAGTAAAGACCTTATCGTTCGCAGTTATGAACGGCATCCGTTTAAACTTCAAGACGGTCAAGTTGTTTACGCTCGTTTAGGGGGAGACTTTAAAGACAGAACCCTTGAACCCCTTTTAGCAACTTATCCACCTAGTTATGAAAGCGAATGGGTGAGTCATCCTGGTGAAGAATTTGTTTATGTTTTAGAAGGGCAAGTCATTTATTTTTTTGAAGATAAAGAGTACATATTGCATACTCATGACAGCATCCATCTTCCTTCAAATCTTAGCCACAGACTAACCAATCCCCACGACACTCCCGCTCAACTTATTTTCGTGAATACCCCTAGGTTGTTTAACTAGTTGAGTTTTAATTGAAGTTTAAATACTTAGGCTAATTTAGATGCTTTAAAAGCAGAAAGGCGGTAAACAAGGTCCTCAAAAGAATCATCAGACTATTTGGCGTAACATAAAGAAACAACAAGCTCTATAGAAGGGAATCTATACATGAAAAAACTTGCTTTAGTAATTATTGGAATGATCTTTTTAAATTTTTCATTGGCACAAACAATTGCGCTCTTTAATCCGCTTGGCAACAATGAATATGTTGCAGCAGCCGAAAAAGGGGTTCGTGAAATTGTCGAAGCTGCAGGTGGAACCATAGAAGCATTTGATGCAGGCTTTAATGCCGAAGAACAACTCAACCAAATCGAAGATGCCATTACTTCTGGAAACTTTGATGCCTTTATTCTTTATTCTGTTGATGGTGTTGGCGTAACCGTTGGTGTTGACGCTGCTGCAGAAGCAGGTATCCCTGTCATCGCACTTGACGCACCTATTGGACCAGATAGAACCTCTTTAGTACCCTATAAAAATGTCGCCGCCCAAATTGCCCGTACTGGTTTAGGTGATGGTGCTGAAATAGGTAGCGCTATTGTTAGTGCCTGTGAAGGCGACGACGACTGCCAAGTAGCATTTCTAATTGGCTTTCAAGGCTTTCCTTTAGACTTAGATCGCTTTAGCGCAATTGAAGACATCGTGGCGCAACATGAGAATATTTCTATTGTTGCAAACCAGGCAGCCGATTATCTAGAAGATGTGGGTTTTGACGTAGCAACCGATATGCTTCAAGCCAATCCAGATATTGATGTCATTGCTTCTGTTGGTGACCAAATGATATTAGGAGCAGAAATTGCGGTTCAAGACGCAGGTTTAGAAGGACAAGTTGCATTAATTGGTCAAGGTGGTAATCAGGACGCCTACAATGCAGTTTCCGAAGGACGTTGGTTTGCAACGATTGCCAACATTCCCTACACTAACGGAAAAATAGCAGGGCAAATGGCGCTTCAAGCACTTGATGGTAGCCTTGTTATTCGATCAGTAAATATGTACGACCAGTCACCACCTTACCCTGCTTCTGGTGCCGTGATTACCCAAGAGAACTATGAAGACTTCAGCCCAGAGTGGTAGATAGAATCAAGCTTGATTCCAATTTACTTTCTTCTGAGTAAAAGCTAATAGGACTAAGAAATAGGTGCACGGGGAGAAAGAAAGACACACACCCCAAGCACCTATTTCTTCTTTCTATACTTATTGCAATTCCAAGAAACATTGCACCAGCGACTGAGTTGCTTTGTTTTTACTCCCCGAGGTCGCACGAATGGTTTGATGGTACAAGCATTCGTGGAAATGCTATTAAAGGCGAAAAGAACTATGTCAACATTTATAGCTGCCAAATTCATCTCAAAACGATATGGTGCTGTTCAAGCTTTGCAAGATGTAAGCGTCACCATTCAAAAAGGAGACATTCACGCTCTTGTTGGTGAAAATGGCGCAGGTAAATCCACGCTAGGCAAAGTAATCAGTGGCATTATCAAGCCTGATAGTGGCGAACTAAACGTCAACGGCAAAGCTGTCAGCTACCTAAACCCTCGAGCTGCTTTAGAAGACGGCATAACGACAATAACGCAAGAAATTTCTTTATTAAACAAGCAGAATGTATGGCAGAACGTTATGTTAGGTCAAGAGCAAGCAAAGTTTGGTTTCTTAAAGAAAAAAACTATGCTAAAAACCTACCAAGACCTACTCGAGCTTACTGGTTTTGATATTGATCCTTACGCAAAAGTTGAGAGCCTTCAGTTAGCAGATCAAAAAAAGGTTGAAGTGTTGCAGGCAATAGCCAGAAATGCACAACTTATCATTATGGATGAGCCAACAGCAATGTTGTCTGATGAAGAAACACATAAATTTCTCGCAATTGTAAAGCAATTACAAGAAATGGGTAGAACCATAATTTATGTTTCTCATTTCTTAGAAGAAGTTTTAAGCATTGCAGATACCGTTACGGTAATGCGCAATGGCGAGATTATAAGAACCAGCCCCACCCAAGAAGAAACAAGTGATTCTCTTGTCGAAGGAATGCTAGGGAAACCAATGGCCCAAATGTACCCCAAAAAAGTATTCCCCAAAGAAAATGCCCCTGTCATCTTTAAAGTAAATGATTTACAAAGCGATGTCTTTCAAAATCTAAGTTTAGAAACTCGAGCTGGTGAAATTTTGGGTATTGCTGGTTTGGTGGGCAGTGGTCGCTCTAGATTAGTTAGGACGCTTTTTGGAGCTGAGCCTATTAAGCGTTCAAGTATTGAGGTGAACGGTAAGCAAGTGAAAATCCGTTCAACTGCAGACGCTATTAAGGTTGGTATTTATATGCTGCCTGAGAGTCGTAAAGAACAAGGCTTAAGTCTGAAACAAAGTATTCAGTATAATTTAAGTTTGGCGCAGTTGTCTGAATTTAGTAAAGCTGGGGTTTTAAAAGGGCAAGCTGAGCGTAAGCGTGTTAGTGAAATCATGGATGCTTTGCATATTAGCCCAGCTTTGCCACGCAATAAAGTTAGTAGTCTTTCAGGGGGTAATCAACAGAAGACGCTTTTTGGTAAGTGGCTTTTTAAAAGCCCAACCATTTTTATTATTGATGAACCTACAAGAGGCATTGATGTTGGTGCCAAGCAAGCTATCTATGAACTGATTACTAATTTAGCGAAAGAGGGTATGGCTATAGTTATGGTCTCTTCTGAAATTGAAGAAATCTTAGGTTTGTCACATAGAGTTTTGGTGATGCGTTTAGGCAAAATTGTGGCTGAAATGGATGCTCATAGTGAGCACTTTAATGAAACTGCCATTATGCGTGCAGCATTTGGAACTAAAGAAATGATAGAGGCATAATGACCACAACAAAGCAATCCAAAGGTAATGAAGAAAAGCAAGGAAACCGCTTTGTAAAACTCCTTTTAGATTACGGCATTGTTTTTGCTGTTGCTGTCATCTTTATTATTTTGGCTTTTCAGACAGATTCCTTTTTTACCTTGCGTAATCAACTTAATATTCTAGATCAAGCTCATCAAATTGGCTTGTTAGCCATTGCTGCGACGGTTGTCATTATTGCTGGTGGCTTTGACTTATCTATGGGTGCGATTTTTGCTATGTCAGGTGTTGTTGCTGCTCTTGTCGCTAGAGACTTAGGTCAAATAGAGAGTATTGCGTCTGCTGCACCTTATCTGGGTTGGATAGCTGGGGTACTTGCAGGCACCTTATTTGGTTTACTCAATGGTGTTTTGGTTACGACTTTTAGAATCAACACGTTTGTCGCAACTTTAGCTTCTGGCATTGTTATTAGGGGGCTAGCGCTTGTTATTACTCAAGCTGAGCAAATTCGGGTAGCCGATAGAAACTTTCAGCTTTTAGCTCGCGGTACCTTGGGTCCTGTTAGAAATACTGTCATTATCTGGCTAGGCTTTGGCATTGTCTTGACTTTAGTTTTACTTTACACAAAATTTGGTCGCTATATTTTTGCTGCAGGGGATAATCCTGAAGCCGCCAGACTGTCAGGCATAAACGTAGATAGAATTAGAACGCTAAGCTTTGGAATTAGTGGCTTTGCAGCAGGCTTAGCAGGTGTTATTTCGGCAAGTAAGTTTCTAAAAGCACAAAACGATTCAGGGCAAGGTCTTGAACTTATTGCCATTGCTGCGGTGGTGATTGGTGGTACCAGCATCATGGGCGGCGAGGGTGCAATATGGCGCACCATCTTGGGTGTACTTTTACTTAGACTCATCTCAAACGGCTTTAACTTAATAAATGTTGACACCTTCTACCAAGATATTTTCCAAGGCTTAATTATTTTATTTGCAGTGGCGTTAGACGCCCTTAGACACCGCAACACAAGCTAGCACCAAGGAGGGCTGGATTTGCTTAGACTTACCGTTTTATATAACTTGCCAGATGGGACAGATGAAGCTGAGTTTTTAAGCTGGCGCTTAGGGGAGCATCAAAGTGACAACTCGGCAATGGAAGGCGTTATTTACACTGACTTCTCAAAAATTGAAGGCAGTTGGCCACAAGAAAACAACAGCCCTTACCGTTTTATGACCATTGCTGACTTTGAATCAAGAGAGATATTTGAAGCAAGCTTTTATTCAAATGCAGTACAAGAAAAGCTCAAAGAAGATGTCGAACGAATTAAAGACCCTCTTTTTCTCATTAGTGAGATTTTAACCAAGACCGATAAGCGAGGTAAGTTATGAGCAAATACAGAATTTCAGCTGACATTGGTGGCACCTTTACCGACATGGTTTTGTATAACACTGAAACGCAAGAAACCAAAACAGGTAAAGTATTAAGTACCCCAGAAAATCCTGCTAAGGCCGTCATGAATGGTCTTGGAGAGTTTTTAGATGCAAGCGGCGAAGTTGATTTTTTAGTTCATGGTACAACCGTGGGGTTAAACTCTTTTTTAGAAAGAAAAGGCTCACGAGTTCTGCTCATTATGACCAAAGGACTCAAAGATGCCTATACTATTGCTAGGGGCGATCGCAAAGTTATTTATGAACTTCAATACCGTAAACCCAAACTCCTAACCGAACGTGCAGATGTTCACGAAGTAGGTGGGCGTTTACGCTGGGATGGCTCTGAACATGAACCCTTAGTAGAGGCTGATCTGCAACCCATTATTGATAAAGTAAAAGCTGAAAATATTAAATCAGTCGCCGTCTGTTTAATACATGCTTATAAAAACCCAGCGCATGAAAACAGAGTTCGAGAGCTATTGCAAAGCTCACTAGATGATGATGTCTTTATTACGCTATCAAACGAAATGGCGCGTGAATGGCGTGAATACGAGCGAGCATCAACAGCTGTTATGAACGGCTACATAGCCCCTGTAGTCAAACGATACTTGAGTAGTCTTGAATCAGAACTAAAGAAAGAGAATATTGCTGCACCTTTACATATCATGCAGTCAAATGGCGGCATTATTCGAGCAGGAACAGCCATAGAGCAGCCCATTCACACACTCCTTTCAGGCCCAGTTGGAGGTACAATAGGTGGTGTCGCCCTTTCAGAAAGTTTAAACAGACCCAACCTGATTTGTGTAGATATGGGTGGAACCTCGTTTGATATGAGCCTAATTATCAACGGTAAACCCAGCGTATTTAACGAAACCGAACAAGAGGGCCTACCTTTACTTTTACCACTTGTTGAAATACACACGATAGGTGCAGGCGGTGGGTCTCTCGCTTGGATTGAAGCTGGCGCTTTGCGAGTAGGACCACAAAGTGCAGGCTCTGTACCAGGACCCGCTTGTTATGGTCGCGGAGGAACACAACCTACCGTCACAGATGCAAATTTGTATTTAGGGCGCATAGGTAAAGATGCCAAGCTAGGGGGCTGGCTCGAGCTTGATTTTGAAGCAACAGAAAACGCTATTGCTTCGGTTGCACAAGACTTGAATTTAGGTACAACTGAACTTGCCGAGGGCATGCTTGCTGTCATCAATGCCAAAATGGCAGATGCGATTCGGACAATTACAATTAAGCAAGGTATAGACCCTAGAGAATTTTCTTTAGTTGCCTTTGGTGGCGCAGGCTCAATGCACGCTGTCTGGTTAGCAAGGGAGCTTGATATCAAAGAAGTCATTGTTCCTTGGAGTCCCGGAACGTTTTCTGCTTGGGGTATGTTGCAAAGTGATATTCGTCGTGATCTAACAGAAAATTTTTATCATCCGATGGACGGCCTTGAAGCAAAACAACTCAGCACCGTATTTGACAGCTTAATAAGTGACGGTAAAAAGTTACTTGAAGAAGAAGATGTTGAGCCTGAAGCAATGTCTTTTGAAAAATCAGCTGACATGCGCTATGTCGGACAAGAGTATTTTGTAAATATACCAACTGATGATGTCGATTTAGAAAAAATAAGCAATGCGTTTCATGAGGCCTACCAAAGTCAATATGGCCACTCAACACCTGGCGCACCTATCGAATTTGTAAACCTACGTGTTAGTTCTGTAGGCGCTATTGACAAACACATTCATAGCTTTAAATCTCAAGCACAAGAAAATGCCTTGAAGAGCAAGCGGGACATCGTATTTGATGGAGAAACCATAGAGACTGACGTTTTAGAGCGCGACTTCATGCCTATTGATAAAGCATTTAAAGGACCCTTGGTTATTGATGAACACAGCGCAACCACGGTCATTCCACCAGGCTACACAGTGATAATAGAACCCTCAGGACACATGATTATTAAGGTGGAGGCTTAAGTTATGGCAACAAATCCTGTAACCACTGAAATTATTCGCAATGCATTTATTTCAATTGCAATGGATATGAATGCAACACTCATTCGAAGTGCCTATAGCCCAATCATTTATGAAGGCAAAGACTGCTCAGTGGCACTCTTAGATAAGCAAGGCAATGTCTTAGGACAATCTTTAGGCCTACCCCTCTTTTTAGGCAACCTAGAAGTATGCGTAAAGCTCACAGCCGAAATGTACGGCTGGGATTACTTTAAACCTGGTGACATTCTTTATATGAATGACTCCTACATGACAGGAACTCATTTAAACGACGCTACTATCTTTGCACCCATCTATTATCATGACGAACTCGTAGGATTTTCCGCCAGTCGGGCACACTGGTTAGATGTCGGTGGCAAAGACCCTGGCGGACCCATGGACTCGAGTAGCATTTATCAAGAAGGCATGCGTTTTGGTCCTACGAAACTTTATGAAGGCGGAAACCCCAGAGAAGACATTTTGGAGTTTCTAAGAAAAAACGGACGCTTCGGATTTATGCTGATGGGTGACCTAAACGCACAAATAGCGGCAGGCCGCACCGGCGAAAAACGCTTCCATGATATTTTAGATCGCTTCGGGCAAAACACGGTAAACGCAGCCAGAGACGAAATTTTCAGACAATCAGAAGTACTCGAGCGTGAGGCTGTATCAGCTATTAAAGACGGCATCTACGAGTCAGAAGGCTATCTTGATAATGATGGTTTAGGTAGTGACCCTTTACTGGTAAAACTTAAAGTCACTGTGAAGGGTGACAGTGTTGTTCTTGATTTAGCTGGCTCTGCTGACCAAGCCACTGGACCTGTTAATTGTGGGTTTGCTCAAACCATTTCAGCGAGTCGTGTAGCTTTTAAGTTACTGGTGAATCCTGACAGGCCTGTCGATGGAGGTACGTTTAAAACCTTAAGTATAGAAGCGCCCGAAGGCTCAATATTTAGGGCACAAGAACCTGCTGCTTGCCAGTGGTACTTTTCTTCACTGGGTTTACTCATTGACTTATTTGTAAAGGCCCTTGCGCCAGCCTTACCAGATGCAGCTGCAGCTGCTCACTACGGGGACTCAATGGTTATTTTCTTAGGGGGCAAAGATCCCAGAACAAGCGCTGACTTTTTAGCGGTGGAACCCACACCGGGTGGTTGGGGTGGCTTTGCTACTAATGATGGTCAAGATGGCCTCATTAACAATGTTAATGGGGGGTTTAAAGATTTACCTGTTGAAGTTTATGAAAACAAATTCCCTATCATGCTGCATCGTTACGGCCTACGTACCGACTCAGGGGGTGCAGGTAAAACCCGAGGCGGTTGTGGTGTTTATAGAGAATACACTTTAGAGGCTGATGCTTGGCTTTCATTATGGTTTGAGCGCTCGGTTACAACAGCTTGGGGTATTTTTGGTGGCAAAGGGGGTGCAGGCCCTAGAATCACAATTCGTTCTGCTGATGAAACAATCGAAGGCTTATATAAAGTAAATGCTAAAGCCCTTAAAGATGGCACAGTTATTTTGATTGAGACAGGTGGCGGAGGCGGTTATGGAAACCCACTAGATCGCGATCCTAAAACGGTTCAGGTTGATGTAAAAAATGGCTATATTTCTACTCTAGCTGCTAGAGAAGAGTATGGCGTTGTGCTTACCGAATCACTGGAAATAAATTTTGAAGCCACAAACGCTCAGCGTCAAAAAATGACGAACCTCTAACTATCAACTAAAGAAGAAGTGCAGGTAGTGATGGACAAAATCAGCACAAAACCCCATCACTACCTGCCATTTAAAATGAGACCAGTGATTAACTTGAAACCCCCTAGTCAAGATTTACCAAGTCAAATAGCCTTATATTTCTCAAAGTTAGTAGGTTAAGTCTATGCTCGAGTCT
>CAYGTA010000142.1:0-1324 GCA_964352605.1 uncultured bacterium
TTGCTTGACAACTATCAAGTAGCGTTAAGGCTTCTTGCGTAAAGTCTGCTTCTAAAAGGGTATCTGCTAAATCAAACAGCAGTTGAACAATAAAGCTTTCAGGGTGCGGGCCAATAGCAATATCCATAGCTTCTAACAAATGATGTATTGCCAGCTCATAGTCTTTAAGCCCTCGGTAACTTAAGCCCAGTTGCCTAAGGGGTTCAGGTAAAGAAAGCAAATCGCCAACTTCTTTTTTTAACTCAATACTCTTATTTAAATAAAGAATCGCCTGACTATAATTACCAAGCTTTAATTCAAGATTACCCAAATTAGTATTAGAAGCAGCCACCCCATGCCTATATTCATAACGCTCAAACACAGCTAAAGAAGACAAATAATGCTTTCTGGCCAGCTCATACTCATCCTGCATAAGCGCAATAGAACCAAGATTATGATTTACAATAGCGATGTCATCCTCAAGCTCGAGCTTTTCAAACAGCTCTAAACTTTCATTAAGGCAGCGTTGCGCTTCAGGGTAGTTCTCTTGATTCTTTAACGTTATACCTAAGGCGTTAAGCGCGTGCGCTATGCCTGTATCATCTTTTAACTGCCGAAATAACTGTAAACTATGCTCAAATGCCTCTACTGCTTTAACTAAGTCAGCTTGTTGTTTTGCAACCAAACCTAAGTTCTTATAAACATAGGCTTTCTCTTCAATGTCTTGAGCTTCTTCTAAATAAACTAAGGCTCGAGTGTAGTGCTCTGTAGCTAGTTCAACTTGACCTAAATGCATATTGAAGGTGCCTGAGCATTGCAGTATTTTGCCTAGCAGCGCTGCTGGTTTTTTGGGCTGCTTGTCTAAAGCTTCAAGTGCATTTTGAAATAAGCTCTGCCCTTCGTAAAAGTAAGACTTGTTAAAGTACAGGTCATAGATGCTGTCGACAGCTTTGAGTAAAGAAACGCTGTCAAGCGGGTTTAGCATAAGCTGCCAAGCTTTACGCAAGTTATCAAGGTCTTGTTGTAACTGATTACGTTTTGTCAGCTTTTCGGTATCTAAGCGATTAGTATGCGCATAAAGATAATCTGCAAAATACTGCTTATAGCTCGCCTCAAGCTGATTTGGCTCAGGCACATGGTTTCTTGCAAATTGCTTAAGAACCGCGTGCATATCAAACCGGTCAGGCGGTACGCGCTGCAACAAAGATTCATTCACCAGTGATAACAAAAGACTAAAATGCGTCCCTGTTACTTCCTCAGCAGCTTCAAGCGTAGCGCCCCCCTCAAACACAGAAAATTTAGCCAGGCTTTCTTGTTTTTTGACAGATAAACCAAGCCAAGTTTT